>DATKTE010000433.1:0-2133 GCA_035531295.1 Alphaproteobacteria bacterium | reverse complement strand
CCTCAGTGATTTAACAGGATGCCGGTCTGATGGTGTGATTGACATAGCAATGGCTAACACGTCAAAAAAGGCACCAGCACGAACGGCAAAGATAATGCTGTCAAATGCAAGGGCATGGACAGGCGATAGAGCAACATCGTTTGGTAGCGGCATGAGCTTCTTAAAGAACCTTTGTTTCAAAGATGAAATATTATCACGGTTTGATATTGCTTGGATAGTAAAGTCTGGCGACATTAACTATGACAAGCTTGATGATAGCTATAGGCAGCCGACAACCGAGTTCACATCATTTCAATGCAGGTATTTATTGATGTGGGGAAAGTCGAGAAGAGCTGATCAATATGAATATGAAAAAGGTATTGAGGCTCATATAAATAGCAGTCAGAAGAAATTGCTGACTATGTTCCACCCAAGCACACAGCTCATTAACCAGGAGACAAGGTTAAAAATTGCAAGAATGGCAAAATCGCTTGCAGTGATGTGTTACTCTACTTCTGGCGATGACTGGGAAAAAGTATATGTTACAAAAGCGCACGTTGATTTTATCGTAAGGCTTCTAATTCGTCTCTACTGCCATAGAAATATGGGTTTTGATATATACTCAAGACAGCAGAGAAGTCAGGAAAAGCTCGGCGATATGCGTTTTATGGAAAATATAATTAAATATATTGAGCCAAGCTCTTTATTATTAGAAGACGAGTTCTCAGATAAAACGCTTCATCAAATTTTTTCTGATTACCTTCAGCGCGTATGGGATGGTCAGCTTGCTATAGTTGACGCAAGGGATGATGGTATGCGAACGACAAGGATTCCTACCCACCAAGGGCTCCCTAAATTAATTAATACACTCGTGGCAAGGAAGTGTCTTATCAGAGTAAGAAACTTCTACCGGAAAACATCTATATTCAACGAATGGTTAAAAGATATGATAGAGGGGGAACGTGGAAGAGAACTTTCAGATATACTCGAAAATCCAGGGAATGAATCAGACGCTCAGATGCTTACGCACCTCACGAAGCATATCAAGACTGACAAACATAATCAACAGGGGCGGCCAGATTGATTGGGGTTCGTGGGAAGCAAAAAGAGTTTAAGATGTTCTTGGTTTCTTTTTAAGAAAACGACTGTGTAAGAAGGCTGATAACATTAAAGATCAGTACAGTATGTTATTGGTTTCATTCTGCAAAATAGAAAGTAATATAGAAAAAATGATTAGTGTATCAATCAATAGAGATGTTACGCTGAAAAGATTTATGTACATACATTCTATATTCGACGCAAACGTTAAAGGCAGAAGAGATTGGCTGCAAAGGTTAATGGCTAATTTGTTAATGCCAGAAGAAAAGGAGCTGCATGATTGGTTTCATCAAGATCCGGTTCCACAACACCTCCTTGACCAATTCAGGATATTTGATCCTGTACAGGTCGCGTTCGAAATGGATCCTATTAAGATTCAATACGGCATGTGGAGAAGGGGTAGAAACAACAGACTTGTCGACCCAATCAATATTATGTATTCAGATTTTGATAATACTGAGCTTGCAAATCCTGAAGATGTTGTAAAGGAGATTGCTAAATACAAAGACATTGAAAGCGACCCGGTAACAGTAGGGCATGATGACTGGTTGGTAGAAGACGATCTGCCATTTTGATGTGATTAATAATCTATTTGTGTAATAACTATAATGTAGTGGTTAAATCTTTTTTTTCGGAGGAATTGATGGAAAACGGTCAATCCAATGTGCTTGATTTTTTTAACAAGCACGGTCAGGAAGGCGCAGACGCTGTTGAAAATAGTTTCGACAGCGCTGATTCTCAGCAGAGAGTAAAATTAAGCCTATCGGGGCGTTACCGAATGAGGGTTACGACGTTCGGGTATGTAAAGGACAATAAGTTCAAGTCGTTCCCAAACATCTATGAGAGCCCAAAGAAAAAAGCACTCATGCTTACCGTGTCGCTAAGGGTTGTTGACGGAACCGATCTTGTACCGAAGGGTGCATCGCTGTTCCACAACATTACACTGGCACCAGCACCTGGAGCAAAGCCAGAAACAATTGAGACTATTGCACGGATGTCGAAACCTCAGATCGTTGCCTTATACGGCAAGGACGAAATCAAAGGTACGTCGGAATG
>DATKTE010000432.1:0-9955 GCA_035531295.1 Alphaproteobacteria bacterium | reverse complement strand
ATAAATTCTTCGATGACAAAAGCTGGACCTGATCCCGATCCAATATTATCAACAAAATATATTTTCCCCTTTTCTAAGCAGGGATTATCTGAGCTTAATCCTCTCTTTTCGAGAAAACCCATAAGATATTCTAAGCGTTCAGGAGTTGTACAATCATTAATATTTAATGGCAATTTTCCTCGACCGCGGTTAGGACTGCCAGAAAATGGAAAACTTATGACATGACGTTTATGATCCGGATTCTTTTTAAGAATGGCTTCAAAAGCACGACCAAGCCAATAAGGTGTATTTCCAAAAAAAACAAACGTATCCCTTTCTTGACTGAGATTTAAGAGATCGAGTGCGGAACTATAAATTTCATGAACTTCTTTATCAGTAAGAAAACCAAAAAGCTGGCTGGTTAAGTATTTTTCACGTGCATTCTTATCTTCAAAGCCGAAATATTTGTGGCTAAATATTCGCGTGAGCTCTTCATCTATAACTGGATCAGCCTCTTCTGCAGTTTTTGCTGACAGCCCCTTATAATACCTAATTTCACTTTTCATTTTATCAATGCATTTATCATAAATCAAACCAGTGTTACTGTAAGTGCTAAAAGGAATGAGGCAAGAAAATTCATATAGTACGTGCGGATCTACTGATCGAAATATATCTTTTGTGGTTTGAGACCATTCAAAGTTCACAGCTCCACCATGACGTCTAGGACGTTGAGTTCCTGGGAAAAAATCTTTGAAGTTTAGCAATATTATCCCAAGGGTGCGTTTATAAACTTCAAGTTCTTTCGGATGAAGAGTAACGTCTCCCACTTTTAGTGTTTGCTGAAGTGTGTTTATCTCGCCAAATTCTATCTCCCTCGGCAATACCCGCCCCGCAATTACATTTACTTCCTGAAGCATTAGGTAGGGAATTTTTGGATCAATTTTAGATTCGTTAATCTTTTGAAGGTCTTCTTCAAGTTTATTTTTCAATGTGGCTCCTTGATGATTTACAGGAGGAAGGCCATTTTTTTCAAATTCCTCAGGTAATGTAACGCCTGCAAATACGGAAGAAGAAAAAAGAATAATACAAATAAATATCTGAATATATAGCATTGAATACCTTTTCAAAAAATAACAATATGAGTGAACTACTTAAAGTTATTGTAAAAGCTTATTTCCTAAAGTTGCGAAGGCACATGTCAATGTCGTTTTTTTGTCAAGCTGGGAAAAACGGCACTGATCAAAAAGTTCATTTATTTTTTGGCATACGATAAGGGCCTGATCAAGAGAGATATCTTTAAAAACAGAGGACGTTGCTTCAGTTCTTGCCAAAAGCTGAGTATGCAGGAAATTTCTTAATAGATCCTCAATTAGGGCATAAGACGTCTCTTCCCCCCCATGAGCGTGGATGAAGGATGCTGGTTTGCCCCCTTCAAGGACGCGTTGGAGATCCTCATAGATTTGAGCCCCCTTCCCTTCCATGAGGCGTATTAAGTGACCAGGACTTCCTTGAGCGAGCGTGAGGAATTCGGGAAGAGAAAGTCCTTGGGAACGAAGAACATCTTGGCAGTCTTCCTCCTTTAAAGGATTCAAAGTTAAAAACTGGCAGCGTGAACGAATCGTGGGCAAAAGACGCCCCGGAACTGACGTGATTAAAAAAAAGACAGTTCGTGGTGGCGGTTCCTCTAATCGCTTTAAAAGTGCATTGGCAGCACTGCGATTCAGCTTATCTGCTCCATCAATGATGACAATCCGCCATCCCCCCGTCGTTGAGGTTTGATTCAAATGCCCATTCAGTTCACGAATAGATTCAACGCCAATCTCGCGAGTGTCTTCATCCCCGAGCGTCCATACATCACTGTGACTTTGTGCTACGATTTGTCGATGAAACGGTTCATTTTCAGCAAAATTCGTATTCCCATCTTGCCTTCCGGATAAAATATAACGAGCCATATGAAAAGCAAAAGTCGCTTTCCCAATGCCAAAAGGTCCCGCCACAATCCACCCATGAGGAAAGCGCTTAGAATGAAAAGCATTTATTAAGGCTTCCCGCTGTTCCTGATGGCCAAAGAGTTTTAAATTTTCACGTGGGATGAGCATGGTTTCCTAGGAGTGTATGCAATTATATCCAGAGTTTACATTATGACAAATCAATAAGAGAAAAACAAAGGGTTTTCGACAATGGCCAATTTAAAAGAACCAGCCATGATAGGGCCAGGTTTTGTTATACCTTTTATCATAAATAAGTGACGTTATGTTAAGTTTCTGGGTCGCCACGCCCCAAAAGGGGGCTCGCGAAGACGACTGTACGAAACACCCACCTCTCGTCTTTGCGAGGAGCTTTGCTCCGAAGCAATCCAGAATTATTTATGATATTTATTTCTTATAAATGGTATTAGTTTGGACGGATCTGTATACATGGGTCGAAGATATTTATACAGACAAAAGTTTAAAAGAAGATCCCCATTCCACGCATGTGGTATGGGGATCCAATTGTGATCAGTTATGAGATTTCGAATGTACTGGAGAATTCGGCGGAGAATCAGGCTGTACAATAGGATTGGTTGGGGCGGTATACGCTCTGTTTCTAGCACCTATACTCTTATCAATTTCTTCAGCTCTTTTGTCTGCTGAAACTATGGTTTTCGTGCGTGACCTAAGCTTTCTATCTGGCCCTGGGTGAGTAATTAGGGGAGTTGATTTCGTTTTTTTCTGCTCACTCTCGGATTGTTCTTTTTTCTTAGATAGCTTTGCGAACTCTTTTATTTGTTTCTTCTTTTTTTGTAGTTTTTCCCTTCTTCTTTCTTGTTGAACTTCTTTAAATCTAGAATCACATGTTTTTTTCTCCCCCTCATCAGTTAAGGTATCTGAAGCCCATTTAAACTCTGTTCTATATGACTTAAGAAAGATTTCCTGACCTCTTAGGGCATCAGCAAGCTTCGTACCATTTTCTCCTCGAGCCTCGGGATCTGCAAATCTCATCATGTCTATGCCTACCCTCACAAGTTCTGCTCGATCCTCCTGAAGAATAAGAGCTTTCTTTTCTTTTTCTATGTCTCCAGTTTTTTCATATAATTCTGTCGCTCGCACTAAAAATTCAGTTTCCACGAGACCCTGTAAAAGAGTCACAGAATTAGCAGCTCTGTGTTTTAACTGCATCACAGGGTTATCGGTCGGAATGCTTAATTCGCTCTCTCTTGTAAATGACGAGGGTTTGTTTTCTCTTATCTTTTCTTTTTCTCCTTCTTCATTGATGTCAATTATAACTTCGCTCCTCAGAACTCTTGGAGATGTTGGAGGCGTTCCCCTTCTCTTGGAGAAAGGGGAAAGAACGCTTCCCATAAAACTCCGTGTGGGAGGAGGTGATAAAGATGAAACCTTAGGATTATTCAATAGCTTATTCTTCTTGAGGTCACTAGTTAGATCACTCATGGAGACGCTTCTTCGGACCGTTCTATCTTTCGATGGCCCCTTTGGGCTTGGCTTTTCATAAAGTTCTCTCATTCTTGAAACTTTCACGCGTGTGATCTTATGAGTCTTTGTATTCTTATTGACAGTAGGTTTGTCTTCTGCAGAGCTTATAAAGGTTTCCCGTAGTTCTCGCACACTTTTAGAAGAATAATTACGTATATCGCTGCTTGTTTCTGCACTTTCTAAAGGTGTTGTAATCTGAGTCCTCTGCTGGTTTAGAGTTATTCCTTCACGCAGCAAAGAAGACCCAGTAATCTTATTCTTACCGTTCGGTAAGGAATCTTTTTTTTCACTTTTATCGTTGCGAGATGAAGCTTTTTTAAGCTGGCTACCCCTACCACGAAATAAATTAGAAAATGATCGCGTGCGGCTAACTTTTTCGCCAACTTCTTCTTCCATAGCCCGCCCGGGCGATAGGATGAAAAGAGACACAATAAAAAGAGAGAGAATTTTTAAATTAAATTTTGAAAAATAATAAAACATACAATCCACCATATTAAAATTAAGACGTATTTTCATATACATCCTTTTTTTAATGTATGTCAATTGAAGAAAATTGAATAAATTACATATTAAAACGTTGATTTATAACATTATAGATCAGATCTGAAATCATATCGATGTCCAAAAGAGCATTAACTGCTACACATCGCTCAGGATTTCTTTTCAACACTTCTGCATACCCTTCTTCAACTCTGCGATGAAACATAATGTCATAGTGTTCGAAACGGTTAATCCCAGACTTTCGCAAGGCAGTTCGCTCTAGACCTAATTCAGCGCTAATCTGGAAAATGAAGGTTAAATCAGGTTCCAGTTGAGCTACTGTAAATTGATTGAGCTTTTGAATGGGTTCATACCCCAAACGATGGCCATACCCCTGGTAAGCAATGGTTGAATCTGTAAACCGATCGCATAATACCCATGTTCCTGCTTCTCGCTGGGGTAAAATGTGTCTATTCACAAGATCCGCACGGGCAGCACTCATAAGAAGAGCTTCAGATACGGAGTTCCAGCGGTCCCCCTCTCCTTCCATAAGCAAATGGCGAATTTCCTCGGCCCCGGTTGTCCCCCCCGGTTCACGGTAGGAGATCACATCGACTCCCAACTGCGACAGTTTATTATTGAGGATCTCAATTTGGGTAGATTTTCCAGACCCTTCCCCCCCTTCGAAGGTAATAAAGGGCGCCTTATGTTTCGTCATGAACCGTGCTTTCCCCATAGGAGATAATGAACGGAATTGTTAATTCGCGTAAAGAAGTTAGCCATTTTGATATCTTTGCCGGCATGAAGTGGAATTTTATAAACCCCCTTCTCAGGAACGGATACCTCGAGAGTTCCTACAGGATCTCCTGCTTTCAGAGGGGCTGCAATAGGAGAATCATACACAATTTTAACTTGGAGGTCCTTCCTCAAGTTGCGAGGAATTGTGTAAGAAATATCCTTGCTAGATACCAAGGGAACAGATTTTTCTGTTCCACTCCAGACATCCGCAACTTCCACCACATCACCCTTCCCAAAAATCTTATAATTTTTAAAGAAGTTAAAGCCCCAGTTAAGAAGGGCGGTTGCTTCCTGGTCCCGATCCTTGGATGAGGGAAGGCCATTGATCACAAGAATTAATCGACGGTCTCCCTGTTTTGCAGATGCAACAATCCCATAGCCAACGGCATCCGTATGCCCGGTTTTCATGCCATCGGCTCCCATATTTTTATAAAGCAGTGTATTGCGGTTCCCTTGTTTAATTTTGTTAAAAGTAAATTCTTTAAGAGAATAATACTTTTCATATTCTTTGGGAAAATCATGAATGGTCCTTTCCGCAATAATGGCAAGATCTTTTGCAGTCGTCAGGTGACCTTCATCAGGCCAGCCCGTTGCATTCAGGAACGTTGAATTGGTGGCCCCCATCTCATGAGCCTTTTGTGTTGCTTCTTCTGCAAATGCAGCTTCTGTTCCACTCAAGCCCTCAGCAAGCGCGATACAAGCATCATTACCTGATTGTACGATGACACCTTGAAGCAAGTCTGAAACACTTACCTTAGCATTAAGCGGAAGAAACGTCTTTGATCCTTGTTTTCCCCAAGCATTTTCACTTACGTGAAAGGTCTCGTCAAGCTTAACGTCACCACTCTTAAGTCGCTCAAAAACAAGATAGGCTGTCATGATTTTTGACATAGATGAGGGCGCCATTTTTTCTTCAGCATTTTTTTCGAGGAGAATTTCCCCTGTATTCAAATCCTTGAGATAAACATACGGCGCTTTAAAGTCTATAGATTTCGCCGATGTCGCAACGCACATGGCTAAACTTAAAAGTGTCAGAAATTTATGCATTCATATTTCCCTTCAACGGTTAATTACAATCCTAGTAGCATGCCCTGCATCGGCTAATTGATCAAGCACCTGATTTGCATGCACCATACTTGGAAAGGGACCTACCCTTACAGAATAGGGTTTGGGACCGTTATTTTTGACAGGCTTTGCAGGAGACTGCGTCACCCTGTCTAATGTATGAGAAAGCGCAAGAGCCTCATGCTGACTTTTGTATCCTCCAACATGGACAAAAATGCCAGCAGGATCAGTATTTTTTTGTGACGCGGGTTGAGGAGCTGACGCTTCAGCCAATACGGGAAGTGGTTCTTCTTCCTCAAAGAGCGTATCTGGAAGCCTAGGAAGAGCGGCGACAGCCATGGGAGCCGCTGTTAATTCCACAGCGGGTGGTGCTTTTTGAGCGAGCATTACCTTTGATGCGTCCATCCCATTTAGGGCTAAACTATCAGGAACAATCGTACGTACCCTTACCTTAGCTGTTCCTTTACCTTCAAAACCTAACAACTGAGCCGTTCTTCGGGAAACATCAATAATGCGCCCTGCAACAAAGGGCCCTCGATCATTTACTTTAAGCTGGATTTGCCTGCCATTTTCAAGGTTCGTCACCTCTACTATGCAGGGAAGCGGAAGCGTTTTATGAGCAGCAGATACATCATTCATATCAAAAATCTCACCTGTCGCTGTTGGGCGACCATGGAAGTCATACCCCCGCCCTCCCCCATAATAAGATGCTAATCCAACTTCGTCATATTCAAAATGAAGCTGAGGATAATACCATGTACCTTTGATTTGATAAGGTCGACTCGTTGCTTTCTTGGGTGCGGGGGTACACGTTCCATCAATGCATATAACCTGCTCTTGTTGGCTACTCGAGCAAGCAGCAAGCAGAGTACCTAATCCAAGTAGAAATGAAATTTGAAGAAACTTTTGTCGCACTGCCTAACCTTTTATGTCTCATAAATAAATTAAATTAGTCTGGTCATTTCCGCAAGCCATGAGATGCTTCATTCGCCTAAAAATGTCTTGTATAGACATCTGGATTGAATTAATTCTACTAAAACAGATTAACTTGAAAAGATGTTTAATAGGTTATTGCTTATCTATATATTTATTTGTGAGGAGATATTCGTATGATTCACTCAGAGTTTATCTGGCCTTACGAAGGACATATTGAGTTATGCAACTAAAAATAGTTGCATAACAGAAGATAATTCCTTATAATTATAAAGAAGAAGAAAAATACATGACACGAAGAGAGAAACTCATTGAGAGGTTTTATCAAAAACCAAAGGACTTTACATGGGATGAACTAATCACTCTGTTGATATCATTTGGGTACAAACAGAATAATAGGGGAAAAACAGGTGGATCACGGCGACGATTTACTCACCCAAATGGGTCAATGATTAATCTTCATCAACCTCAACCTAAGAAAGTTTTAAAAAAATATCAAATGGAGTTCGTTTACGAGATTTTAGAAAAAGAAGGATTTTTATGAAAGATATGATGGAATACAAAGGCTATTACGGTTCTGCTCATTATAGTGATGATGATAAAGTATTTTATGGGAAAGTAGAATACATACGAAGCCTTGTGACCTATGAGGGAATTGATGTTCATTCTCTACAAAAAGCTTTTAAAGATAGTGTAGAGGATTACTTAGAATCATGCAAAGAACGAAAGGTTGTCCCAGAAAAACCCTTTAAAGGTACATTTAATGTTCGCCTTTCAAGCGAACTTCATCGCAAGGCAGCGCTCACAGCATATGAACGTCATATCAACTTAAATACGATTGTTTCTGAAGCCTTGGAGAGTTATCTTCAGGATAGTCCCCCTCCTCATGGCTAGAAATTTCTCTGCTTAATAATGTAGCATGACCCTACCGTAAATCATCCCCCAAAAACCTATTTCTTATCCCCACTTTAATCGTAGAGAATTTGTAACCACAAGGAGGCTGCTTGCCGCCATAGCAGCGCCTGCTAGTTCGGGGCTTAGATGGCCGAATGCGGCAAAACCAATACCCACGATATTAAAAATAAATGCCCAAAACAGATTTTCTTGAATAATACGAAAGGTCCTTTTCGAAAGATTAAAAGCTTGTGGAATAAGAGTAAGATCAGGACGCATCAAAGTGATCGGTGCTGCATCCATAGCTACATCTGTCCCAGATCCCATGGCAAATCCTACGCTTGCTGCAGCTAAAGCCGGACCATCATTGACCCCATCTCCCACCATGGCAACTCTATGATGACGCTGCTCTTGGGCCTTCACATAATTTATCTTATCTTTTGGTTGGAGTCGGGCAATGACGTCATCAATTCCCACTTTTTCCCCAATAAGTTGCGCAGTTTCCTTTGAATCTCCTGTTAACATAACTGTCTTTAATCCCATGTCGTTTAAGGTGTGAAGTGTTTCCCTGGCCCGCCTTCGCGGCATATCGGCAAGATAGAAAACGCCAAGAAGCTTTCCTTCTTCCGCCAAATAAATGGTGGTTTGTTCGGCTTTACGAGCGGGCGGCACTTCAATTGTCTGTTCATTCATCAGCATTTCAGATCCTAAAGAATAAAAAGAGCCATTCATTTTTCCCTGAATTCCTTTTCCAGGAAGAGAGATGAAGTCTTCAACTTCAAAGAGTTTCTGTCCTTTAGTCGCTTTTAAAAACGCTTTTGCAACAGGATGTTCGCTTCCTTTTTGAAGGGAAGACGCCAGTAAAAGCATCTGGCTTTGAGAAATTTCTGAAAAAGATTTAGAAAACGTCAGACTAAACTCCCCTTTCGTAAGGGTTCCTGTTTTATCAAAAACAACCAAATCAACTTGTCGAAGGGCTTCAAGACTTTCAAGGTCTTTGATCAAGAGGCCTTGTCGAGCTGCTTCTCCCATGGCAACAACGATGGCTGTGGGCGTTGCAAGGCCTAATGCGCAAGGGCAAGCCACCACAAGTACAGAGACGGCAGACAAGAGGGCAAGTTGAAATCCAAATCCCATCAAAAGCCATGTGGCTAAAGTTATAATACTGATTAAAAGAACCACCGGAACAAAGATTGAAGCAACCTGATCTACGAACTTTTGTATGGGGGGGCGAGACGATTGAGCTTCTTCAACCATCTGAATCATTCGAGAAAGTGTTGAGTGATTCCCAACGTCAGTCGCGTCGAGATAAAATACGCCTGATGTGTTGGTCGATCCACCAATAACCTTATCTCCTTCTTCTTTTAAAACAGGAACGCTTTCGCCTGTAATCATAGACTCATCTACTTCCGTTGTTCCTTTAAAGATGAACCCATCGACTGGAATACGCTGCCAAGCTCTCACCATAATGTGATCACCCTTTTTAATATCATGGCTTAAAACTTCAACATAAACGCCGTCTCTTTCCACCAGTGCTGTCGGAGGAGTCAATTTCATTAAGGATCTTACGGCTGCGTTTGCGGATCGTTTGGCGCGTTCTTCTAGCAAACGTCCAATGAGAACAAGAGTGATGACAACTGCAGAAGCTTCAAAATACAGATCATTTCGCCCAAGAAGAACGGCGACTAAGCTATATCCATAAGCCGCTGAAGTTCCAAGTACAACGAGAAGATCCATATTTGCGACCAAGCTTTTGAGAGAACCCCAAGCTAGCTTATAAAAACGCCGCCCTGCCCAGAATTGAACCACGCTGGCACACCCCAGTTGAAAATAGGGAGGAATATAAAAACCTATCATATGAGCCAAAAGCGGAAGGGTAAAAACAATAGCGATGATGACATCTGTATAGTTTGGAGAAGAGTGATCCATATGTTGATGGCCCTCAATCGCATTTTGAGAGAGGTAGGGGGTTGCTTTATACCCTTCGCTGTCAATTGCATGTATAATATTTTTTGTGAGCTCTGGCGTCGTAGAATCGACCTCAGCTTCTGCCTTTTCACTAACAAAGTTGACTTGAGCTCTTTTGACACCTTCCACAGAGGCAATTGCTTTTTCTACCCGTGTCGCGCAAGTTACGCAATGCATGCCATTGATTCTAAAGTGGAGTTTCTTTTTCATATATCATTCTCCTCTTTGAATTTTAAAGAGAGAGCATGAAGAAAAAGTTAATTCAGAAAGGCAGAAAGGCAGAAAGAACGATGAGTTGTAGAGAAAGTATTTGACAAGAAAGTTCTTTAATTTACCTTACTTCTGCTCTTCTGCTCTTCTGCTCT
>DATKTE010000431.1:0-2538 GCA_035531295.1 Alphaproteobacteria bacterium | reverse complement strand
ACCTACCGGAATCTCTTTGGCGCTTCCTTTGGGATATGAGGCCCAAATTCGTCCTCGCTCGGGCCTTGCCTTAAAGCATGGTCTAACTGTTTTAAATTCACCTGGAACGATTGATGCAGACTACCGAGGAGAAATTCAGGTGATCCTTATCAACCTTGGAGCGGAAGAATTTTTAATTGAAAGAGGCCTCCGAATAGCTCAGTTAATTCTTAGCCCTTTTTCAACTCTCTCCTGGAGAGAAGTTGATCAACATCAAAACCTTGCAAATAATGATCGGCAAGGAGGCTTTGGCTCAACCGGACTGAGGAATAGTGTATGAAATTTTATTTCTATGTCCCTCTATTTCTTTTAATTTTTTCATCCCTTCTGGGAGCTGAAAAAAACCCACTTCCAAGATTTGTTTCTTTGAGACCTAATGAAGTTAATTCTAGAGTTGGCCCTGGGCCTGATTACCCCATAGAGTGGATCTATTTAAAAGCTGGGCTTCCTGTAGAGGTGACTGCTGAATTTGATACATGGCGGAAGATTCGGGATGTGGACCATGCGGAAGGCTGGGTTCACCAGAGTATGCTTTGCTCTAAAAGAAGAGCAATTATTCAGGGGGAAGAAGTCTTGATGTATGGGGAAGAGGGTACAAAAAATCACCCCCTTGTCCGCCTTCAGCATGGTGTGGTGGTGGATCTCCTGAAGTGTCACGGCGATTGGTGCCAAGTTCGTATTTATGATTTTAAAGGATGGGTTCAACGCGCTTCTCTCTGGGGGATCTACCCCCAAGAAACAATTGGGTAAAATTATTACAGTATTGATGGTGGTCGGGGAGGGTTATTTAAAACCCCAAGTTGCTTAATTTTTTATTTTTCTTACAGCCACTTCGACCTCCCCGTGAGCTTTTTATATGCTAAATTTAGCAAAAAGTCAACGCGTTTTGAAGTCCTTTCCCTTGAATAATGTTCCCCACGTAACACTCAACCCTTGCTATACATCGGGGACAGATCATACGTCTGATCTGAAACAGTTTCTGCATGGTCTACTTTCCTTCCCCAAATAACACAGCTCATTCCAAGAATTCCGCTGAACATAAGATAGTAAGCTGGGATAAGAGGTGAATCGAGCCAATTCGTAAGCGTTGCAATAATGAGTGGGGTTGTTCCCCCCAAGAGAGCCCCTCCTAGAGCATATCCAACCCCTATTCCACTGTAACGCTCATGAACAGGGAAATATCTGGTCAATAATGCCATGATGGGAGCAGCAAAGGCAACATTAACAGTCCCTAATATGATTTGAACAAAAAAGACATTTAATACAGACAGATCTCTTTCCAGAAGAGAAAATAAGGGGTAGGCAATTAAAAAAGATACAGCTGCGGATGATATCATCATCTTTTCTTTACCAATTTTATCAGCAATTCTTCCCATAAATGGGAAAAGAATAATATTAAGAATACTAAAGGCAGTATTCATTAACATAATTTGTGATGTTGGAATTTGGAGTTTTGTGCTCAGCAAAAAACCCATATAAACTGTCGCCATATACAAAGGAATCAAGCTGGTTGCCCCAATTCCCACTGTACAGAAAAGATTTCTTTTCCTTTTCTGTAATACACCCCATAAGGGTATTTTTTCAATCCTTTCCTCCTTTGCGCGTATAAAATCAGGACTTTCATTGACCTTTGATCGAATATAATATCCCATCAATCCCATCAAACTTCCCATAAGGAAGGGGATGCGCCACCCCCACCCGGGCATGAAAGAAAGTGTGCACACAAACCCACAAAGTGTTCCTAAAACCCCTCCAAAATGCCCCGATGCGGTTAAAATGCTTCCTGCAAAAGACTCCTTTCCTCTTTTTGAATATTCGATCACAAAGATGGAAGCCCCACTATACTCCCCACCAACACACAGGCCTTGCAGCAAGCGACACACAACTAAAATGATGGGGGCTGCAATTCCAATTTCTGCATAGGTAGGTAAAAGACCAATTGTAAGCGTTGGAAGGGTGACAAGAAAAATAGCCAAAACCAATGCATATCGTCTTCCGTATTTATCTCCCAAATGTCCAAAAACCATTCCCCCTACGGGCCTCATAACAAAGCCCGCCGCAAAGGTTCCTAAACTTGCAACGATAGATACAAATTGATTGTCTGCTGGAAAAAATAGCGGCGCAAGCATGGTTGCAAAAAATCCAAACAACATGACATCGTAATATTCCAAGGCATTACCTGCCATTGCAGCTATAGTTGCTTGATAATTTTTTTTCATAAGATTTATTTGCGCCTCTCTCTTTCAGAAAATATAAAACTGAGATCTAAGATTATCAATTTTCAGAATATAAATATTTAATGTAAGAGATGCAATTCAAAAAATGATGGGAATTTTCCCTAATTTTTCACAGAAAATCCCGAATATCCTTACCGAACAATTAATGTCAATGACACTTCAAAATGTCCGGTTTAAATAGCACGACAATTGTCCGAGTTTAAGGGGCTCGCGAGCGCGCTATCAAACGGCGCCGTAGCGAGCGAGCCCCCTTATGCCGCAA
>DATKTE010000430.1:0-12735 GCA_035531295.1 Alphaproteobacteria bacterium | reverse complement strand
TTTTGCATCACCAGTGCGGCATATGGATTTTTTGAGCTTTTTTGGATATTCGGAAAACTCTTCGTTTTTCTTGATTGCGAGGCAGGATTTGAATCTGAGACCTTCAGGCTGCGAGAAACTTAGCCCGATCAATATTAGCCTGTTTTTTCGATCCAAAAGTATACCCGTGGTCACTACTGTCCGGTGGTTTAAGGTTAAGAGAGTCATAATTTATTGATACAAATTCATAAAATTGATGTTTAATGCCGAATCGATTTGAACGTGGTTCTCTTACTCCTGAGCAATTCAGGAGATTTTTATGAACACGGGCAAGTTGGTTTTCGCGCAGTTGATGGATCATCTTCAGCTGCCAGTTTTTCGAAAATGTGTAAAGCAATACGTTGGATCGAGTAAACCTGTAAGCTTTTCCTAACTTGATCAGTTTTTATGCATGACCTTTGCCCAGCTGACTTACCGCGAAAGTCTACGAGATATCGAAGCTTGTTTACGTGCTCACAAGACAAAACTCTACCATCTTGGCATTAGAGGCGGAGTTGCTCGCAGTACACTTGCTGATGCTAATGAAACAAGAGATTGGCGCATTTACAGGGATTTTTCTCTTCACCTTATCAAAACAGCCCGGGCGTCATCCCCGCGAAAGTTTCCATGTTTCGTTATATTGTCAGGGTTGCTCTCTTGATTCAGACCCCTAGGTTCATCTGGTGGCACAGATGGTTCAAGCTAAGTTGCTTGGAACACCTCCTCAAGCGCCTTCTGTCGCACGATATAATAAGCGCACCTGCAGGACTTTTCCCTTCGTCTCTTCCTTATGTGCTTGTTGCGTGATGATAAAATCTGGCATAAAGCTGAGGCTGGCATATTAGAAACACATATCTCTCTAGACTAAGGGGCCTACTGCGGGACACTCATGGGACACTAGAGGGCAACAAAGCACAAAAAACGGCAACTTCCCACAAGAAGGAAAGCGTTATAAATCAAAAAGTTATGTGTTGCGAGTTACTCTCAAAAGTTGTGGTTTATGCGTTCCCTAAGACTCCTTTACCGGTGAGGACAAACACTGTATTTAAAGGACAGAGAAATAAGACACATAAAAGAGCACCAGAAATACCAGGCGGTCGTATTACTGAAGAAAAATTTTTGGATGCGGCTATAAAGTATTTAGGAAAAGATTATAAAACACTACCAAATGGTAGGTATGTCTCAAAAGACGGGTTGAGGCAAGTAAGGTATGGACGCCCTGAAGTGAAAAATAAGCACCATGCTCACTTTGAAGCATATGACAAGCCAAATGGAAGAATCATTGAAAATAGTCACGTTGAGATAGTTAAGGATTAAAAACAATGGATTATAAAATTGAAAAGCGTATATTTTTAGGATCAAGCAAAAAAGGAAAAATCAGGAACATTCATGTAATTGCTGGAGAAAAAATGAAAGCTCCACATGAATTACAAATAGTAGTTTATCCTGATGATAGTGGCTATTATCTTTTATACTTCGATATAAATGGGAAAGAGATCACAGACACATATCATGAGACTTTGGAAGGGGGGTTAAAACAGGCCGAATGGGAGTTTAACATTCCACCAAACGACTGGTCTGATCTAAAATAAGAATCTAAATGCTCCTTGAGGTGAGGCTGTTACCATAGTTCTGATCACGGCATCCCAAATTTCCGGAGAATTTTTCTTTAATCCTCACCTCATCCCCCTCCCAAAGTATACCCGGGGTATACCCGGAGAAATTTAACCTACTCTGAAATCCGCTAAACACCGCAGAAACACTGGTGCCGAAGAGGTGAATCGAACACCCGACCTACTGATTACGAATCAGACACACTATAATTTTCTTGTCCCCTTCATTTGCTCACTTTAGCGATGATTTCTCTATATTTCAAGCCATTTCTTGTTGCGCATTCAAACGCATTCGAACGCATTAAATCGCACTCAATCTCATTCTTTTTGCGAAAATCTAGCGAAAGTTTTTCTGGAAATTTGATTAGGCTATGGGGTATAGTTTTGAAAACTGCAAGGAGGAAAGCTCATGCCTAAAATCACCAAACGCTTTGTAGAGTCCATTACTCCTCAGCCTGGTAAAACGCTGCAACATTGGGATTCAGAACTTAAAGGATTTGGCGTGCTTGTGCTGCCGAGTGGGCGCAGAACCTATTTCGTCCAATACGTCAATGCGAATCGCATTAAAAAGCATTTAAAAATTGGTGTTCATGGGCAAATTAATACGGAAGAAGCCCGTGTTCTTGCAAAACAGCACCTTGGGGG
Organism: Alphaproteobacteria bacterium; assembly: GCA_035531295.1. GTDB lineage: Bacteria > Pseudomonadota > Alphaproteobacteria > UBA9655 > UBA9655 > UBA9655. The sequence continues at coordinate 10,459 of DATKTE010000430.1, read as the reverse complement.
AATTGCTCATGGAGAAGATCCCGCTGCTCAGAAGAAAGAAAACAAGGAACTTCCTCTTATAAAGGATCTTGCCCATGATTACTTGGAACGACACGCCCAGAGCAAAAAACGCCCAAAGAGTTATAAGGAAGACAAAAGAATGATTGAAAAAATTATTGTGCCTTCCCTGGGCAACCAGCAAGTCAAACACATTTCTCGTAGAACCATTGAAAGCCTTCACCTTCAGCTTGAAAAAACATCAATTCAAGGAAATCGTGTTCTTGCCCTCCTTTCAAAAATGTTTAATTTGGCTATAAAGTGGGGGTGGCGGTCAGATCATCCTGTCCACGGCATTCCTCGTTATCATGAAGAGAAAAGAGACAGGTGGTTGAGGGATGAAGAGCTCAGCCGCTTTTGGGAAGCTGTAGAGTGCTACCCAACCCGTCCTCCGGCTCTTGCTTTAAAAATCCTCATTTATACGGGGGCACGAAAAAATGAAGTCCTCAAAGCAACTTGGAATCAATTTGATTTGGGGAAAGGGGTGTGGACAAAACCTCCTCGCTCTACTAAAGAAAAAAAGCATCATCACTTACCTCTTTCGGAGCAAACGGTTACTGCTTTACGGGCTCTTCAAGATCTTAATACAAAAAACTCTTCCTATCTTTTTCCCAATAAAACAGGAGACAAGCCCCTGGAAGACATAAAGAGGTTTTGGGAAAAAATTAAGAAAGAAGCAAACTTAGAAGATATTTGTATTCATGACTTGCGTCATACTTATGCTTCTCACCTTGTTTCAGGTGGCTTAAGCCTCAGCATTGTTGGAAAACTCTTAGGGCATACTCAAGCATCTACCACTCAAAGGTACGCCCATCTGGCAGATGAACCCTTAAGAGAGGCAACAGCTTTGTTCGGAAATAAGATGGATCAAATTATGGCAAAGAAGGTCTAAAACAGAAGATTGCAAAACTGTTTCAGGAAAATTGCTCCAGGATATTAAAAATGGATAGAAGGTTCTAATCTGTTGAAAATGAATACTAATTTTTCTCTTGCTTGGTTTTAAAGAAAACATTAAGCTTAAAATGCATATCTCATAATGAGGTAAGCGTGGAACAAAGAACGCTTGTAACGTCTTTGTCCCACTAATCATCGTAACTTCAAAGGAGTCACAATGACTGAGCAAAAGATAGCTCATCTTGAGCATATTTCTCAACTCTTAATTTTTCAGATCAAAAACGTTCATAAGCTTATTGGAAAGGCTTGGTATGAGCTCGAACTAGCTCGATCAGACCTAAGAGAGCTTATGGAAGTTCATGAAGAATGGGAGAAAGAGAAAGGGCTCAATCAAGAGCTATACGAGTAAGGGTGGTACCTATTCTCTTTATCCTTACATCTTTAAAACCTTAAGCGCTCGCTCATAGATTCTGTGAGCTGAACCGATAAGTTTTAAAATAAGGCTGAAGAAGAGTATTAAGGAGATGGTATGTGGATGGTACAAGAACAGTGAAATGGGTTATAAAGTCGTAATCCTTTCACTGCTTTTTTCAAAATAGGGATTATCATGCTAAATTAGGATTTCAGGAGGATTATTTGTGAAACTACGACTTAGTCCAATTATCTTAAAGCTTTTCTAACTGCTCAGGCGTAGGGAGTTACCTATGAGTAATTGTAGGGGATAAGAAATGAAGCAACTGGAAAATATAATTTATGATTATTTGACTTTGGAATTTTTTGAGGCTTCATTGGTACATAGCGTAGTCGAATTGGATTTTGGAGATGATTTAAATTTATTTTCTTCAAATTAGCTTTTAGGAAAAACAAAGTATGACAGAAAAAAAAGATATTCAGAAGTCAATATATCAGGATACGGATTATAAAATTCATTTTGATGAATCGTACAAAGAACTTCTCGATAAAATAAAATCACGTCTACAAAAAGCTCAACTTCGAGCGGCCATTATTGTTAATCATGAGCTTTTACAGTTTTACTGGGATGTAGGAAACCTCATTATTGAACGCCAAGGAAAGGCTAAATGGGGAGATAAATTATTTGATGCCTTAGCTTTAGATTTAAATAGAAGTTTTCCTGATACTAAGGGATTTTCAAAAACAAACCTTAAAAATATGAGGTTATTTTCTATTCATTATCCTATCGGTGAATTTAGTCAGGCACTGCCTGACCAATTAACATGGACCCATCATGTTGTTTTGATGCAAATGATAGAGTCTGAAAAATTATCAGAAAAACAATGGTATGCTCTAAAAGTGATCGAAAATGGGTGGTCATATAGAGAATTAAAAGATCAAATCAAATCTAAACTCTATGAGAGGCAAGCTGATAAAAAGATAAAGACAACTAACTTTCATGACAAATTGCCTGCTCCTAGGTCTCACTTGGCTCAGGAAATAATTAAGGATCCATATAAATTTCACTTCTTAACAGTTGGAGAAGAAGCTCATGAGAAGGATATTCAAAATGGTTTATTGGAACATGTTAAGCAATTTCTTATGGAATTAGGGCAGGGCTTTGCTTTATATGGGATTAAGCATCCTCTTCAAGTGTCAGGTAAGCGTTTTGAAATTGATTTGCTTATGTACCACACGAAATTACATTGTTACGTTGTGTGTGAATTGAAACGAGGCGATTTTCGTCCTCAACATGCAGGGCAACTTAACTTTTACTTATCTGCTGTAGATGATATTTTAAAAACACCTGAAGATGGCCCTACTATAGGATTATTGCTTTGTGAAGAAAAAGACCATGTGATCGCAGAATACGCCCTTAGGCGTGTTGGAAGCCCAATGGGTATAGCAGAATACCAACTCTCTAAATCATTGCCTCCACGTCTTTATAATGTTTTGCCTACGACGGATGAAATAGAAGCGGAACTTACTGAGTTCACAAGGGATGCGCCTCTTAGGGGGATAAAAAATAAAATATGAATCTAATTAAACTCTTAGACTTAAAAGCCAGTGGCATTCATGTCGCAGAATATCTCTTGGAAATTCCTCCTCTTGAGGTATTTCAACGAAAAATTCAAGAGATCGTCAAAAGAACAAAAGAACGTCTTGCCATCGAAGGGAAGGTTTTTTTGAAGATTCCTGTTGATTTTAAAAATTAATTTGTCGTTATTCCCATAATCTTTATTACGCGCCTCATTTGTGGAGCAAATCAGTTTTTAGGCTTTTGGAAGAAAAAGCCATTCCTCCCTTATGAATCCAATTGTCCATTTGTTGCGCATCCGATTCTTTTTCTTTCAAAAAGAGAAGTCCTCCTAAAAGAGCATTTGCGTTCCAGCTTTCCAACTGGGCTTTTGAAATAAGTCCTCCTAATTCGATGAGCCTGCGGGTTCGATTTTTTCTCTCTTGAATGGTTAAGGAAGCTTCCAATTGCTTGAGACGGTTTTTCCGCTGCTCAAGCTTTTTTCGTTTTTCGATGAGGCTAGTTTGTGTCATGGGCTACTCCAACGGAAAAGCTGTGCTTATTAAAAATAGTATACAGAATTTGAAGGCAAAAATCAAAATAAAATGGTAAAAAAATCATTATAATCAATGTGCATGGGGAGTATCTGCTAAGAAATCGCGGATAGCGTTTGGAGATAAATTCGTAGAATTTTTCGACGACGCAATATGCAAACTCAAAAATGAGTTTGCGCGCGAGAGAAAAGAGGAGTACGATGTGTCCACATAAAAGGTCTTTTATAGACGTTCTACCCCTGCTCTTGAGAGCCCATTTTCCCCATAGACTGTGAATGAAGAAACCTCCGCCCTTTAAGAGGTGGTCTGTTTTCTGCTCACAGAGTCACTCAATGACGCTCAAATCGCTTTTTAACGCCTTAAGGAAGAAACGTGGCTATTCAATTTGCGCGCTGTGAATATGTTTCGCGAAGCTCGGGAGGCAATGCCTGCCGTAAGGCGAGCTATAACCAAAGGGAAGTGCTCCGCTGTGAAAGGACAGGTGAACTTTTCTCCTTTAAGGAACGGGACGGTAATGTTCATCATGAGATTCTTTTGCCCATGGGAGCAGATGAGAAGTTTAAAAACAGCTCGGTGCTATGGAATGAGGTAGAGGCGTGTGAACGCCGCATCAATAGCCAGTTAGCTAAGGAATTTGTCATTGCTCTTCCTGATGATAGGCAAGTGACTGTAGCAGACCGAATTGAGCTGACGCGAAGGTTTGCTCAACTCTTGGTTCAACGCGGTGTTGCGGTTCAGCTGGATGTTCATTCTCCTCACGAGAGTGAGAAAAATTGGCATGCTCATTTACTGGTTACAACAAGACGGTTTTCTGAAGATGGGTTGACGCTGGGTTCCAAAGCCCGAGATTTGGATCCTGTCATTAGGGGAGGGGTTGTTGTTGAAGCGGATCTCTGGGGTGAAATTTGGCGGGATCTTCAGAATACGTACTTTGAAGAAAAAGGCTACGATATTAAGGTCGATCCAACGGGGATTCTTCCTCAAGAACATCTCGGTCCCGTGCGCATGCGCCATCATCTGAATGAGGCGCTTTTAAGGGCTGAGCTTCTTCAAAAGGCCAATGAAAAATTAGCCCAAGATCCTTTAAGCGTCCTTGAGGAGCTGACACGCAATCAAGCTGTTTTTACTCAAAAAGATGTTGCTCTCTTTTTACAAAAGCATGTGCCCTCCCCTGAAAGAGAAGGGCTTTTGGAGGCTGTTTTGGAACATTCTCAAACCCTCCTTCTTTACGACAAAGACACAAAAAAAAAGACAGGGCATTTCACAACCCAAAAAGTAAGAGCGGAGGAAGAAAAACTTCTTCGCTTTGCGGATAACATTGCCAAAAAGAGGGCTGTGAGGTTGTCTTCATTTGGGCTGGAGGGCAAAAGCTTAAGCGAGGAGCAACGCACCGCCTATGACCTTTGTGTTAACTCTGGGCAAAATCTCTCAATTATCCAAGGACGAGCAGGGGTTGGCAAAAGTTACCTTTTAGAGGCCATTCGGGTTGCTCATGAAGATGAGGGATTTCGTGTATTAGGACTGGCTCCAACAAACAAAGTCGCCATGGATTTACGAAAGGAAGGGTTTCAAGACGCTAAAACCTGTCATTCCTTTTTGTTTGCCTTCAAAAACAATCGAGAAAAACTCGATTCCAATACGGTTGTTATTGTGGATGAAGCTGGCATGTTAGGCACCCAGCTTTCCGTTGAGCTTCTCAATGCTATTAAAAGCAAATATGCCAAGCTCATCTTGGTTGGCGATGACCGGCAGTTAGGTTCTGTTGAACGCGGAGGGACCTTTCGGTTTTTAGCCGATCGGTATGGAGCTGTTGAGCTCAGTGAGGTGAGGCGTCAAACCATAGAGTGGCAGAAGGCTGTTTCTGAAGCTCTTTCACAAGGCCATATTAAAACCGCCGTCCATCTTTTGGAAGACAACAAAGCCCTTATCTGGAACACCACAAAGGAAGAGTCCCTGACAAACCTCCTCAAAAATTGGGCTAGAGACAGCATGCTCAATCCCCATGAAACCCGCCAAATCATAGCCAAGCGCAATGTTGATGTGGATGCTTTAAACCAGGGAGCAAGGGATGTTCTTCGCCAATCAGGAAAACTGGGAGACTTGGAAATTATCTGTTCCACCCAACGCGGGAGAACGGCCTTTTCTGAAGGAGATCGTATTCAGTTTACAAAAACAGATAAGAGCCAAGGGCTCATGAATGGAAGTTTTGGTATGATTGAGAAAATAGATCCCAAAACGAAAAATATGACGATCCAATTGGATAATGGAGAGTTTAAAAGTTTGAACCCAAATACATACGATGGCCTCCGCCACGGGTATGCGGCAACGGTCTATAAAACCCAAGGTGCAACTCTAAGCTCTGTGTACGTTTTTCACGGCAAAGAAACTAATCAACCAACGAATTATGTAAGTCTTACACGCCAAACCAAATCATTGTCCGTTTATGTCGCACAAGATGAAACGCCTTCCACAGCCCAGCTCATACGCCAGATGGGACGGCAACAAGAAAGAGGCACCAGCCTTGTTTTTGATACGCTCAAAGATATTGAAAAGCTCAACCAGGAAAAGCTTTTCCTTTCTCCTCTCAAAGAAACGGCCGAAGTTTTGATGACCAAAGTCAAAGACGCGTTTCATCGCAATGAGTCTTTTTACAAGTTTGAAAAACAAAAAAACAAGTCGCAAGAACCAGCTGTTCTTTCTCCGTTCAAGGGAACAGAGATTAAGGAAGAAGCACTTTCTTTGGTACGGGATAATCGCCAAAACCACATATCTCAAAACGTGTCATCATTTGGAGATGTAAAGGCTGTCGAGGACACACTCAAACAAAACATAGCTGATTTTGCTGACCATATTTTCTCCTCCATTGGCGAAGATTACAACCGAGCCGCTTCCTCAACGACAGAACGGCGTTATGGAAAGAAAGGACATATTTCCGTAAACCTCCACACAGGAGCCTGGATTGATTATAAGAATAGTGAAATGGCAGGAGGGCCCTTGCACCTCATCACGAAAATCAAAGGCCTTTCCTTTAAAGAGGCTGTGGGCTATGGAGCGAGCTGGGCTGGATTGTCCCCTGCAAAGCTTATTTCCGAAAAGCAAAACCATAATCCCTCCCTATCTTCTTCCTCACAAAAAAGAGAGAAAGAAAATTCAGGAATAGAAGCTGAAGAAAACAAAATAAAAATTGATAAAGCCCAAGCACTTTGGGCCAAAGGTCAACCACTCCAGGGAACAATTGCGGAGCGCTATCTCAAAGAACATCGTAAAATAGAGGGAGAGCTTCCAGCAGATTTAAGGTATTTGCCGAGCTCTAAAGATTACCCTTGCCTTATGGTCGCCGCTCGGTCGAATGAAGGAGACGTTACAGCCGTTCAGCTCACTTTTCTCGATCCCGCAACAGCGAACAAAGCCACTATCCCTGTTCAGAAGCGATCCAATGGGCTTTTGAAAGGCTCGGCCGTGACGATTCAGGCGGATAAAACTTCAAACCTTCTCTTCATCGCCGAAGGCGTGGAAACAGCGCTCAGCTTAAGGGAAGCTGGAATACAAGGAATCATCAAGGCGAGCTTGGGTCTTTCAAATATAAAACGCCTTGAACCTCAAGATCCCAATACCCACATCGTCATTTGTGGGGATCATGATGTTCCTGATTCTCCTGCCGCCAAGAGTCTGGAAAAGTCTGTAACCGCCCTTCAAGAAAAGGGCTTTAAGGTCACCGTCCTTAAGCCAGATCATTTAGGAGAAGACTTTAATGACGTCCTTAAGAAACACAGTCCTGAAGGCGTGAGGAAGATTTTAAAACAGGCCATTCCTCATGCCCTCACTCACCCAGTTATCGTCAAGGATACAAGTTCTTCACCTATCAAAATAGAAGAACAGGATGTTTTTAATGAAACTACGAAACGCTGCGAAAAGTACCTGTATACGCACATCGCTAAAGAAAACATCTCACTTACCTCGGAGCTGAAAGAGCGAATTCCGAATCAAGTGGAAAGGACCTCTAACTTTATCTTCCATGCCCATACACTCAGAGGCATAGAGTCGACAGAAAAGGAAACAAAACTCTTCCTCCTCCGGGCCAAATATGAACTCGACCGCATTCCTGAGATCAGTAAAAAACTTAACGAGGAGTGGCACCAAAAAGGCAACTTTGATTCAGAACGTGATCCTCTACTTATTCGTATGATTGCAGAAAGGCAAGCTTCTATTGAAGGACGCCTCTTCCTTGAAGCCAAACAGAAGGGACGACAACCACCCTCAATAATCCCCCAACTAGCAGAAAGTGAGCTGCGGGACCATAGAGCCCAAACAAAACCTCTCGCTCAAAAGCTCATCGCACAACACGCCCTCTCTGAGAGTGCCGCTACCCATTGTGCCAAAGACATCTTAAGATACCAAGAAACTCATGGAGAAAAACCAACAAGTGGGCAAATGACCGCTATGGCTCAAATCTCCCACCAGCTGGAAGACAAATACAATACTCCCTTTGCAAAAGAAGTGGGCTCTCACAACATTGAATATATGCGTCGAATGGATGGGGATTTAATGTTTAGGAAGATGTGTTCTCAGGATAAAGCTTCCATTTCTTTGGAGCATCAAATCATCCAAGCTCAAACGAAAGCCTCTTTAGAAAATACTGTTTCACAAGTTGCTAAGGATCTTGAGAGAATTAATCAAAAGGAATATTCTCTATAAAATGGGGGGCTTGCCTCACGTCAATTCTTACTTATAATTTTTATATCTCTTATTTTGCAAAACGTATCAAAAAGCTTTGATTCTTCGTTTTGAATGAAATGTGGTTATGCAGTTCATCAGGTTATATTCAAAATTAATAATATATTAATTTTTATGTGTCTAAATTTGGGACAGAAGTAGTAAGGAAATTTATTGTAACATTTTTTACTATGTACATGTAAGGACAAAATGGGATGAATAAATTGATTGAAATCATACCTGAAGAAAAGAAAAAACTCATACATTTCAAGTGTGAAGGTGTTATCACACACGAAGATTATCAAAAAGTATTAATACCAACACTTGAAAACGAAATTGGTAAAGAAGGTCCATTGCGTATTTACTGTGATATGCGAGAAATGACAAAGATCAAGGGTAAGGCTATTTGGGATGATTATAAATTTGGAATCCACCATCTTAAAGATTTCGATCGAATTGCAACGGTTGGGGATCAGTGGTGGATGAGCCCTCTCATGAGCATTTCAAGCCTTTTTTTCAAAACTAAGCTTAAGCATTTTAAAGGTGATAAGTTTGAAGAGGCCTGGAAATGGGTAAATCGGTAAATAGAGGATGTTACTAAACCCCTTTCCTTCTCTATCCTATCTATGCTTTTCCCTACTCTTTTTTGCCAGATTCAAAGATTCATCTAGTCCTTCTTTAATGCGCTTTTGAACAGAATCAACAATTTTCTCATTTGACTTTGCAACGATGGAAGTAAGCCCTTGGGTATGTTCAACGGCTTGATCGAGTGCTGCTTTTGTAACTTCCGCTTGGCGGGTGGTTTTATCTTCCAGTGGAGTTTTGGAGCAACAGCATTTTACTTGCTCATTCCACTGATCAAAAACTTTTTTAAAATAATCATTTTGGAGTTTCATGATAGATTTTGTGGCCTCAACAGCGACTTGCTGGGTTGAATTCATCAGTTCCATATTCTTCTGATAATTCAAGAGTAGAGTCTCGAGATCTAGTCCTGGAAACTTAAACTGTTTAAATGCGTCAAACTGTTTAAATGGATTAGCCTCTGCGTTACCAAAAGGTGGTATATTTGTTTCTTTAGCCATAATATTTATCTCCTTTTCTGTCTTTCTAAAATAAAGTTAATGTATTTATATTACACAAAATATTGTCCTCCATTAAGGGTAAGGGTCGTTCCCGTTATAAACCCAGCTTCATCAGAAGCAAGGAAAACAACGGCACGTGCCACCTCTTCAGGTTCTCCAAGACGACCAATAGGAACCTGATGTGTAATTTTTGTTAAAATCTCTGGTGGTATGCTTTGCACCATTTCTGTTTTGATGTATCCTGGAGCAATCGCATTAACAGTGATCCCTTTAATTGCACTTTCTTGTGCAAGGGCTTTGGTAAGACCAATGATGCCTGCTTTAGCAGCTGAATAGTTGGTTTGCCCAAATTGGCCTTTCTGACCATTGATTGAGCTGATATTGATGATCCTCCCAAACCCACGTTCTCTCATAGGTTCAATCACCTGACGGCATATGTTAAAGTAAGATGTGAGGTTGGTTTGAATGACATCCATCCACTGGCCATAGACCATTTTATGAAGAACTCCATCTCGTGTGATACCTGCATTATTGACAAGAATATCAATGGGGCCATGATCATTTATTACCCGTGCAATTCCTTTTTGGCAGGCCTTGAAATCACTAACATCCCATTTATAAGTTGGGATTCCTGTTTTCTTTTGGAAAGTCTGCGCGACTTTATCATTTCCCTGATAAATAGCAGCCACATTATAACCAGCATGCTTTAGCTTTTGAGAAATAGCTTCCCCAATGCCACGTGTTCCTCCCGTCACTAATGCTAATTTTTTCATTGTTCCTTCTTTATCTAAAAGTGTTGGATGTGCTTAGTGAAAATTTTGACATATAATGATTAAAAAAAAATTAAGGAGGTTTTAACAAAGTTGGAGGAGAGACGATGGCTATATATGAAGAGGCTGATTTGGCAATTTTTTGATCGGATTTCCTATGGATAAGAAAAGCTCAGGCCTTACATCAAAAGAAGCTCAAGATCGATTATTAAAGTATGGAGCTAATTTTGTTGAAGAAGAAAAAAGAAACAAAGTTCTTCTCTTTCTACAAAAGTTTTGGGCGCCTGTTCCCTGGATGCTTGAAGTTGCAATTGGCCTCCAACTTACAATTGGCAAATACGATGAAGCTTCCATCATTGCTGTCCTATTATTATTCAACGCACTCCTTAGCTTTTTTCAAGAAGAACGCTCAAATCGTGCACTTACAATTTTAAAGAATGA
>DATKTE010000429.1:0-4433 GCA_035531295.1 Alphaproteobacteria bacterium | reverse complement strand
GAAGCGTTAGGGTTTTTTAATATCCGGGACCCAGAAAATGCTTTGAATCACATAAAATCCTGGGTCCCGGATATTAAGAAAAGCTAGCGCTCACATACGTTCGCTTACCTTTTCTAAATTCCGGGATGACGCCGTGTGGTTAGATCAATTAATCAAAATGGTATTAGATCAACACTTTGCAAAAATATAGTTTAAAATGAGAATCCTTGACAAAAAGGATTGTTAATCCTAATGTCTTTTTTAAATCATCACGTCAGTCCACGCGTTGCGTGCACTGGCGCGTTTTTGTTAGGAAAAGGTTAATGTTTGATGCTTTGACGGGCCGGTTAAGCTCGATCATCGAGAAACTACAAGGACGGGGCGCCCTCAATGAGGCGGACGTAAAGTCTGCTTTGCGCGAAGTGCGTATAGCCCTTTTAGAAGCCGATGTGGCGCTGCCCGTTGTCAAAGACTTCATTGCCCATGTTCAAGAAAAAGCCATTGGGCAAGAAGTGCTGCGTAGCATTAGCGCAGGACAGCTAGTGGTTAAGATTGTCCATGATGCTCTTGTCGAATTTTTGGGCCAAGAAGTTGTGGATATAGAGCTCAAGGCGACTCCTCCTGTCGTTATCCTGATGGTAGGGTTACAGGGGTCGGGAAAAACCTCGATGACGGCCAAGCTTGGAAGCTACCTTACAAAAAAACAAAAACGCAAAGTGCTTATGGCATCCCTTGACATTTACCGTCCGGCAGCGCGTGAGCAGCTTGCAACTCTTGGGCTCCAATGTCACGTGGATACGCTTCCCATCCTTGCACAGGAAAAACCACTGGAAATCACAGAACGCGCCCTCCAAAAAGCCCGTCTTGAGGGCTATGATGCTTTGATTTTAGACACAGCTGGACGCCTTCATATTGATCAGAACCTGATGGACGAAGTTGTCGCCGTGCGCAATCGTTCTAAACCTGCAGAAGTGATTTTAGTGGCCGATGCCATGACAGGCCAAGATGCTGTAACCATTGCTAAAGAATTTGATGAAAAAGTTGGCATTACAGCAATTGCCCTTTCCCGAATTGATGGTGACGCTCGAGGGGGGGCGGCACTCTCTATGCGTGCTGTAACGGGTAAGCCTTTAAAGCTTCTGGGAACCGGTGAAAAACCGGACCAATTGGAACTCTTTCACCCTGACCGTATTGCCACCCGTATTCTTGGTATGGGGGACGTGGTTAGCCTTGTTGAAAAGGCAATGGAATCTGTGGACCAGGAAGAGGCTGAAAAGCTAGCCCTGCAAATGCAAAAAGGGAACTTCGATTTTACTGCCATGGAATCTCAACTCCTACAAATGAATAAGATGGGGGGCCTTTCAAGCTTGATGGGCATGATTCCAGGTGTTAATAAGTTTCAAGACAAAATCGCCCAGTCTGGTGTCGATGATCGTTTTATTCAACGACAAATTGCAATGATTCGTTCTATGACAAAGACTGAGAGAAAGGATGCACGTTTGATTAATGGCTCTCGTAAACGCCGTATTGCTCTTGGAAGTGGCACGTCTGTTCAAGATGTGAATAAGCTTCTTAAGCAATTTCGTGACATGAGTGACATGATGAAACGTATGCAAAAACTTGGCAAAAAAGGATTACTACGCCAAGGGTTACAGGGCTTAATGCCCCGCCGTTAATTTTAAAGGAGGACTGAAAGAAAACTATGGCATTAAAAATTCGTCTAGCACGGGGTGGTGCTAAAAAACGCCCATTTTATCAAATTGTTGTTGCGGATGCACGCTCACCGCGCGATGGTCGCTTTGTGGAAAAAGTAGGGACCTACAATCCCATGCTTCCTCATGATAATGAAAATCGAATTCGGTTGAAAGAAGATCGGATTAAGCATTGGCTTTCTGTTGGAGCTCAGCCCACAGATCGTGTTGCCCTATTCTTAGGGAAGGCAAAACTTATAGAAATGCCTGTTGTTCGAGAAACGCCACTGAAATCTGCACCTAAAGCCAAAGCTCAAGAAAGGCTGAAGGCTGAAGAAGAAGCCCAAAAAGCTAGAGAAGAAGCTTTAAAGGCCCCAGCTCCACAACCAGAAGTGGAAGCTCCCGTTGAAGAAGTGACTGTAGAAGAGGTAGCTGTTGAAGCTGCAGCAGATACAGAAGCTGCGTCAGAAGAGCAGGCTTAAGGAAACTTTTATGAACCTCGGCTCTTCCCAAGATCACCCCCTTATTTGCGCAGCTGTTATTGCATCTGCACACGGTATACGTGGCCATGTAAAGGTTAAGTGCTTCTTGGAAGATCCAGCCCTTTTTAAGACCTATTCACCTTTTTTGAATGAAATAGGAGAAGAGGTTTATAAAATCGAAAAAGTCTTTTCCCAGAATAAGGATATTTTTATTGTATCCTTGAGAGGGGTCGCAGATCGCAACCAGGCAGAGCTTTTGAGGAGTGCAAAGTTAATGCTTCCAAAAGAACGTCTGCCAGAGCTTTCCGAGGATACCTTCTATCATCGGGAGCTGATAGGTCTTTCCGTAAGATCTCTTCAAGGTCAACTTCTCGGAGAAGTTCACGCCTTATATAATTTTGGGGCAGGGGAACTTATAGAGCTTAAAACCCTTGCAGGAGATCTAAAGATGATCCCTTTTACACGAGAGACTGTTCCTGAAATAAAGCTTGAGGAAGGGACTCTTCTCTTAAGTGATGCGGGCGAAATGTTTCTTAAGGAAGAACCTGATGACATCTAAGGTAACGATTCTCACTCTTTTTCCAGAGATGTTCCCAGGACCTTTGGGCCATTCTCTAATAGGTAAAGCCCTTGAGAAGAAACTCTGGCAGCTAGAAGTGGTTGACAGAAGGGATTTTGCAGAAGACAAGCACCAAACTGTGGATGATACTTCTTTTGGAGGAGGTCCCGGTATGGTCATGCGGCCTGATATCATTGATAAAGCTCTTTCAGCTGTGATGGAAAAGGGTAAGGCGCGCCTGATTCACCTAACTCCACGAGGGCAGGTTTTTCACCAAGCCCTTGCACATAAGATGGCCGATTCCTCCCTTCCTTTGGTGTTCCTATGTGGACGTTACGAAGGGATTGATCAAAGAGTGCTCGATGCTTGGGATGCAGAAGATGTAAGCCTTGGAGATTATGTCCTCACCGGTGGAGAACTTGCAGCCATGACCATTCTGGACGCAGTTTTACGATTGATTCCTGGTGTCATAGGGGACGAAAAATCCTTAGAGGATGAAAGCTTTTCAAAGGGACTTTTGGAATACCCTCAGTATACAAAGCCCCGTGTGTGGCAAGAAAGAGAAGTTCCGGAAGTTCTTCTCTCAGGGCATCACCAAAAGATTACAGAATGGAGAAGAAAAGAAGCCGAGGCCATTACACGCGAGCGGCGGCCAGATTTATGGAATAAGTATATAAACCAACAAAAATTAACGTAAGGAGAAGAGAGATGAACCTTTTACAAACATTTGAGCAAGAACAGCTCAACAAACTAACGCAAAACAAAACAATCCCAGATTTTCAAGCTGGAGATACTGTGAAAGTCATGGTCAAAGTGGTCGAAGGCACACGCGAGCGCGTCCAGGCCTTTGAAGGTATCTGTATTGCGCGGAAAAATGCAGGTATTAATTCCTCATTTACCATCCGCAAGATTTCTTATGGTGAAGGAGTCGAGCGTGTATTTCCTCTCTATTCTCCTAATATCGAGATACAGCTTGTTCGCAGGGGCATTGTTCGCCGGGCAAAGCTATATTACTTGCGTGGTCTCACGGGCAAAAAAGCACGTATTGCTGAAAAAATTACGCGAAAAGTGGGAGCAGCTGCAGTTCTTCCTCAAAAATCTGAGCCCGTTGTTCCAGCTGAACCCATTACTGAAGAAACAGTGGTTGAAGAAACAAAAGCGAAAGAGTAGGGATGCCCTTCATCAGAAGTAGGTGACATTCTAAAAATCTTAGATTGATGTGGCACTTGCGAGCCTCGCAATCTTTGGCCCCGGGCTTGACCCGGGGGGGGATGGTTCACCGTTTTCATGGGGTAAGCCTTGCGACGTGCATTGCTCCGATCCGGCTATGCCATGGCGGGGGCGATTCACAGTTTTGCTACAATAAAAAGTGAAACAAGCATAGTTGATGACGCACTTGGGGGGTCGTCAGTTTATTTTTCTTAAATGATATTGAAGCTATCCTTGATTGTTCAAGTTCCCTCTTTTGACACTTTTCGTTCGATGTTGCCCATTAGTTATACCAGTGAGGAAAAAGAAACTGACGACCCCCCAAGTGCATCATCCCGGAATTTAAAAACCCTAACGCTCCCCTTTTGGGGGGAGCGTTAGGGTTTTTTAATATCCGGGACCTAGAGAGATCTTTGAATCACAGAAAGTTCTGGGTCCCGGACATTAAGAAAATCTAAACCGGGCTGTGCCCGATATGATTTTCTAAATTCCGGGATGACGCCGTGTGGTTAG
>DATKTE010000428.1:0-11028 GCA_035531295.1 Alphaproteobacteria bacterium | reverse complement strand
GAAGCGTTAGGGTTTTTTAATATCCGGGACCCAGAAAATGCTTTGAATCACATAAAATCCTGGGTCCCGGATATTAAGAAAAGCTAGCGCTCACATACGTTCGCTTACCTTTTCTAAATTCCGGGATGACGCCGTGTGGTTCGGTTAATTAATCAAAATGGTATAACTCCCCTAAGCACGTGCCCTTAAAGGTTTATCCATCTATAAATGGAATACGATAGCCTCAAATACCACCCGACAAACCCGACAAATCTAAAAGCAGGAACTTTTGTCGGGTTTGTCGGGTACCTTTGGGGTACCTTTTTGGAAAAATTAAAGATACATCATCAATCAAAATGAAAGTTAAAACATGGCACACAATCTTTCACACATACTTATCCACAACTTTTTTTAATATCTTTTAAAACCAGAAATGATCTGTCTTTGCTGCATTACCCGGGAAGTAGAATATTTCAGAAAAATTAAATAATAAAAAATTTAGATGATTCACGCCCCTGTTAATCATTTAGTAACCATTTTGGCGCACAATGCCCTCCTCAATGAATGAATAAGACACATAACAGGAGAAAAAATGTATAGAAAACAATTCACTACGGCTCTACTGGTTGCAAGCCAAACTTTGCCTTTTCTTATGATTACAGCGACTTTTGTAGGTATTGCTTATGCATGTGGACAAACATTGACTGCCTATCAAATCGATCCATCCTTTGATCTTATAAGACTAAGCTGGCATCACATTCCTTAAACCGATTTTTACGATTGTAGGAAGTACGAACGATCTGATCTAAAGGGGGCTACGCCCCCCACAGGATTATTTCCTTTTTGCAGCCTTTTTTGCCAAAGAAGCCGCATCTTCTAAATTCTTTTTAGCCGTTTTTTGTATGTTTTCAATAACTTTATCGCCGGATTTTGCCATAATGGAATTGATCTCACGAGCATGCTCAACCGCATGATCGATTATCTCTATGGCTGAGTCTGTTTGCCGAGCCGCTTTTTCTTCGGGCGAGCTCGCTGAGAGACCTTGTTTAGCCCGCTCACTTAATTGGCCAAACATAGACTTTATATAGTCAGTTTGAAGTTCGGTAACGGCTTTAACTGTTTCAGCAGCAATCTGCTGTGAGGTATTCAGGAACTCCATGTTTCTGCGGTATGACGACATAATGAATTCATTATCTCCCCACGGAAATTTCGCATTCTTAAATGCATTAAGGTTTTCACTCCAGCTAGAGTATGATTGATTTTCTTTTGACATATGTCCCCCTTAGATTTTTGCTCAGTGGTATTAATGAGCTCACTCACCCTTTTATCAAAAAAAGATTAACATTAAATTAATGAAATAAATGAATACTGGAATGGAAAAACTGCATTTTGATGCAAAGCACGTTTCCAAATTTAATAGGGTGTGTTATGAATCTTGGCCATGCGGGCGTGGTGGAATTGGTAGACACGCCAGACTTAGGATCTGGTGGCGCAAGTCGTGGGGGTTCAAGTCCCTCCGCCCGCACCAATAGGCTGTACAAATAGGAAAAGGATCATTAAGGTTTTTCCAAAGATTTTATAGGCAAAGCAAGTGAGATATAGATGATGAAAATTAAAGAAACCTTCTCTCAAGGATTAAAACGGACATACGAGATTTCCTATCCAACAAAAGACATTGAAATGAAACTCAATGCTCGCCTGGAAAATATTGGGAAACGCGTCAAATTTCCAGGCTTTCGTCCTGGGAAAGTGCCCCTTACCCTATTGAAACAACGCTACAATACTGAGGCTCTCTCAGAAGTTATTGAAGACTGTGTTGAAAAAGGGGTTCAACAGGCTGTCAAAGACAACAGTCTCAAACCTGCTCTGAAGCCAAAAGTGAATCTCAACTCGTTTGAAGAAGGAAAAGATTTAACTTTTATTGTTGAGATGGAAGTTCTGCCAACACTCGAAGATATTAAGCTCGATAATCTTGCCTTTGAAAAATATGTGGTCACTGTTCCACCTGAAGCCATTACGGGTGTTCTTGAAAACCTCGCAAGACAAACGCGTAAGACCAGTCCTATACAAAAACAACGTAAAACAAAAAAGGGTGACATCGTCATCATTGATTTTGAAGGCTTTGTCGATAACAAACCTATTGAAGGGGGATCCGGCAAAGACCATGCTCTTGAGCTTGGGTCAGGGTCTTTTATCCCTGGTTTTGAAGAACAACTCATCAATCAGGATAAAAATGCGCACGTGGAGGTGAAAGTCACCTTTCCCAAGGAATACCATGAATCTAAATACGCTGATAAACCCGCTCGTTTTGATGTGACAATTACGGATATTCACGAAGCTGATCCTTTTGAAATTGATACTGCTCTTGCAAAAAAGCTGGGATTTGAGACACTTGAGGACATGCAAAAATGGGTTGAGCAAAGCATCTCAAAAGATTACACAGCCAAAAGCTTCTTAAACACCAAACGTCATGTTTTGGATGCCTTAGCCGAAAGATTTCCCTTCGAAGTGCCACAAAACATGACAGATCTTGAATTTGACAATATTTGGGAGCAATTGTGTCGTGAACTCGGCATTGACCAGAGCAAAGCTGCTAACGCTAATGTCAAAGACAAGACCGGGTCAAAAACCTTTGAAGAAGCGGCTGGTAAAAGTGAAGAAGAGCTCAGGAAAGAGTACAAAATGATCGCTGAGCGGCGCGTGCGTTTAGGGATACTCCTTGCAGAAATTGGCACGCGTAACAATATTGTCGTTACAAACCAAGAGCTTATAAATGCTCTCACGGCACGAGCAAGAGAATTCCCAGGTCAAGAGAATGAAGTCTTTGATTTTTATCGTAATAATGAGTCCGCTCTCGCAACGCTAAGGGCACCCATTTTTGAAAACAAAGTGGTCGAGTTTATTTTAGACAAAGCTAAAATCACTGAAAAATCAATTACGCCTGAAAAGCTGGACGAACTTCTGGTAGCTGAAGAAGAAGAAGCTGAAAAAAAGATTTCTCTCGATGCAAAAAAGGCCAAGAAACCTTCAAAGAAAACAGACGCTTAAAAGGAGCAATGTAAATGGATACCCGCATGAACAATTTAGTGCCTGTCGTCGTAGAGCAAACAGCTCGTGGAGAAAGGTCCTTTGATATTTTTTCTCGCCTTTTAAAGGAAAGAATTATTTTCCTCAACGGGGCAATTGATGATGTTATCTCCAGTCTTGTGTGTGCTCAGCTTCTTTTTTTAGAATCGGAGAATCCAAATAAAGATATTCATCTTTATATCAATTCACCGGGTGGTTCTGTGACTTCTGGTTTGGCTATCTTTGATACAATGAATTACATCCGCCCAGATGTTACAACACTTTGTTTTGGCCAAGCTGCATCAATGGGTTCATTTCTATTGACTGCAGGAGCCAAAGGAAAGAGATATTGTTTACCCAACGCTCGTGTAATGATTCACCAACCCTGGGGAGGATTCCAAGGTCAAGCGTCTGACATTGAAATCCACGCGCGGGAAATTTTAGAGATTAGAACGCGTCTGAACCAAATTTATGCAGAACAAACAGGACAACCCCTCGAAGTAATCGAAAAAGCTATTGATCGGGATAACTTTATGACTGCTGAAGCAGCGCAAACGTTTGGTCTTATAGACGAAGTCGTTACGCATAGACCTCTTCCAATCGAAACGAAAAAAAGTGCATAAAAAACAAAATAAATCTGTTTTTATCCTTTTTGTTAACCATTTCTTGGCAGTTCCGTGCGATCCTATAAGTAGAAGGAAAAAAAGTATTTATTATGCTGGAGGGGCTCTAGAACTAAGCAACTTAGAGACCCACTCAGCATTTGCTCGAGATAAAGAAAGGAGGGAGCCATGACGAAGACAAAAGGGGATGATCCCAGAAGCCCTCTATATTGCTCATTCTGTGGCAAAAGCCAACACGAAGTGAGGAAGCTAATTGCAGGACCTTCTGTTTTTATTTGTGATGAGTGTGTTGATCTCTGCACAGATATTATCAAGGAAGAAAATAAGGGCCCTCTTTTGAGATCCCCAGAAGGCGTCCCGCCACCTAAGCAAATATTTGATGTTTTGAATGACTATGTGATTGGTCAAGATAAAGCTAAAAAGGTTCTATCTGTCGCTGTTCATAACCATTACAAGCGCCTTGAGCATGGAAACCATTCAAGTGATGTAGAACTTTCAAAATCCAATATCCTTCTCGTTGGTCCTACGGGATGTGGCAAAACGCTTCTCGCTCAAACACTAGCACGAATTATTGATGTCCCCTTCACAATGGCGGATGCAACAACTTTGACGGAAGCAGGCTATGTCGGAGAAGATGTGGAAAACATCATTCTCAAGCTTTTGCAAGCCGCTGATTACAACGTTGAAAAAGCTCAGCGTGGTATTGTTTACATTGATGAAGTAGATAAAATTTCTCGCAAATCAGACAACCCTTCCATTACCCGCGACGTATCTGGAGAGGGCGTTCAACAAGCTCTCCTAAAGATTATGGAAGGGACTGTTGCCTCAGTCCCCCCTCAAGGTGGTCGCAAGCATCCTCAACAAGAATTCTTGCAAGTCGATACAACGAATATCCTCTTTATATGCGGCGGTGCATTTGCCGGTATTGAAAGAATCATCTCAGCACGCGGTCGTGGGACAGCTATTGGCTTTGGTGCTGACGTGAGAGGTCCTGAAGACCGGCGAACGGGCGAACTTTTGCAAGAACTTGAGACAGAAGATCTTTTGAAATTCGGACTCATCCCAGAATTTATTGGTCGTTTGCCAGTTGTTGCGACGTTGAACGATTTGGATGAAGGCGCCCTGATTCAAATCTTAACCGAACCCAAAAACGCCCTCATTAAGCAATATAAACGCCTTTTCAACATGGAAGGCGTTGAGCTGACCTTTACGGATGGTGCGCTTAAGACTATTTCTCAAAAAGCTATTGATCGGAAAACAGGAGCCCGAGGATTGAGGTCCATCCTCGAAGCAACACTTCTTAATACAATGTTTGAACTCCCTACGATTGAAAATATAGAAGAAATCGTGATAAATGAAGAAGTGATCCTCAATGGCGCTGAGCCACTCATGATTTATGGTAAAAATAAAGTCAAAAATGTTGAGGGTAGCGGGAGTTCATAGCCTCTATTCCATTTTTTATTCATCTGCTAGCAAAGGTTTCGTAAAGAATTTAATTGTTGTTTGTTTGCGAGGCTCTTGCTTACGAATCTGGTAGACCTGGTCTTTACGATAATCAATCTCTTGAAAAAGACGCGTAAAGAAATCTATTTCAGTCATTGCCTCTAGGTCTTGTCCTTTAAAATACTTAGCTTCTTGATAAATAGGCCCTTTTTCCCCATAAACATCTATCTGCGGATCATAGACAACGTTATCGTAATAATATACTTTACCTTCTCCAGAAAAAATTAAGGCGACTGCATGGGTAGCACTCCCAAATTGGAGCACATTGGGGGCCATCAAAAAAGTTTTCGTTAGTCCATGAGTACGAGCAAATTCAACGACATCGGTATAAGTGACAGTTTCGTACGACGCCACATCTCCTTCGAATTTGGCTCTTAAATCTTTTGTTTCATGGAGATCTAAACCTATTTCTCGATTTGTCAGAATATCAACGGATTTCAACGGAATATCGATGAAAGGGAAAAACCTAAGGCTTAGGTGTTCAGGAGCTTCTATAAGATTTAAGCATTCCTGGCCGTCATAGTGATATCCTGAACTAAAACCACAAAATGGTATGTTTAAAAAGGCATCCTCTTCTAAAATTTCATTATCAGTCGAATAACCTCCCCCTTCACCACTGTACGGTAGGAATTTATTTTTAGTCACTTTCATGTAAGCCTGTTGCATAAGGTTAAGCCAATCGGGATCATTTTGAGGAAAGGATCCACCCTCACTTTTGGTAACAAACTTTTTGGGAACTTTGACGCTCGTTTCTTCTAAATGAAATAGGTTTTTCCAGTCAGTTTGAGCTTTTTCTATGTTCTTCTTATTATCTTCCACCAGAGACGCATACAGCTCCCTATCACTTTCAGATGAAGCTTGTTCCATGTAGGTTTCAAGCTCCTCAATGTTCATTTCATATTCTTTTACATAACTTTCATAGATATACTTATACTCCTCGAAAACGGCGGGAGAGGGAAAGTAAAAACGAAAATTAACTGAAGTTTCATCTTGAGATTCAATGACGGCTTGAACTTTGCTACGCCCGAAAGGAGTGTGCATAATCCCTGCAAGGAGAGAATTAAAATTGCAAGCAGCTTCGCCTATGTGTTTATTTTGTTGGTAATCACCGGGGTTAAATTCGTTTGGGACTTTCACATCACCTCTGATTTGCCGTGCAACATCATGCCCTGGAAAATCTTCCGGCACTTCGAGATGCATAGCTTGGGACTCACATCCCCAGATCAAAGAACTACAAGCAATTAAATTCAATAAAAACAATCTAAACATATTTTCCTCGAAAACTACGTTAATAATAATATATATGTATATACTAAATAAAAAATTACAATGCGCATTTATTAATTATTTATTACAATATAATATTTGCGTAGCTTGTTTTATTCATAATAATACTAGTTAGGAAAAATAAACTGACGAATCCACTAATGCGTCATCCTGGAATTTAAAAACCGTTCGCTACCCTTTTGGGGGAGCGTTGGGGTTTTTAAATGGACCTAGAGAAAACTTTGTACCACAGAAAGTCCTGGGTCCAGGATATTAACAAAATCTAAGGCTTTCGCCTAAGATTTTTTAAATTCCGGGATGACGCCATGCAGTTAGATTAATTTACTTAATTGATATTAATTCATCTATTTAGTATTATTTTTTACACATATTGACGCAATTTAGATGATGGACCTTAAAACTATCGAAATTCTCCATTTCTTTAGGATTTGCTTTTACATCCCTTGCACAACCCTCTAGAAACTTTTTACTGCACTTTTGCTTACAACCATCACAAAATAACGCTAGGGTCCCTTCATTCTTTGAAGTTGAGCTGGAGGGGGCTTTAAGCGAAACAGCTTTACAGGCTTCGAGGGCTTTTTCACACTCAGATTTTTGTCTAGGCTCATCTTCTGCAGCTTTGGCATGTTGAAGCGTCATCATGAAAAGCATCGCTAAAGCGAAGCATTTTTTTTTCATTGGGTTGTCCTCCCTACCCTTATATTTCATGCTATTATCGTAACTTATAGGTTAAGAATTTCTTAAGCAACCCACTTCTTTTTTTCTAATTGAACAGATCCTTCAGCAATTGCCCGGCGAATGCTGGAAAGAAGACGGTTCATAAAATGCACATTGTGAACAGTTAAGGCCTGCATGGCCAAGAGTTCTCCGGCTTTAAGCAGATGATGAAGATATCCACGAGAGAGGGTTAGGCATGTCTGACAGCCACAGGTTTCATCAATCGGTCGGGTGTCCGTGCGAAACCGCGCATTCCGCATGTTCATATGCTCCCGTCCTTTCGGATCTTCGCCCATATTCTCCCACACGGATATGGGAACCAACGCTCCTCCATGACGGGCAAGGCGGGTTGGGTGCACACAATCAAAGGTATCAATACCCTGTTCAACCCCATAAAAAATATCACTAATGCCTCCAATCCCCAGAAGATGGACGGGACGCACCGGATCTAAAGGCTCCATAGCCATTTCCACAACTTCTGCCATTTGAGTCTTATCCGCACCCAGCGATCCTCCAACCGCATGGCCAAAAAAAGGAAGGCTATTCACAAAATCTGCACTAATCTTTCGTAAATCAGGATAAACCCCTCCTTGAGTAATGCCGTAAAGGGCTTGTCGGTTAGAGTCCTCTTTCTGAAACTCCTGCAAGCTTCGCGCTGCCCACCGATGACTCATGTGCATGGAGCGCTCTGTATAAGTCTTATCGACATGAAAAGGGGTACATTCATCCAGGACAACTATAAGGTCGGCCCCCAGGCCACGCTGAACTTGAATTGATTTTTCAGGAGTTAAGACATGCTTCTTCCCATCAATATAGGATTTAAACGTCGCTCCTTCTTCGTTAATTTTTAAAAGACTCTTAGGACGCAAAGACTGACGCCTGCCCTTTACTTCTTCCGCAATGGATCCATGCCCCAGGCTAAAAATCTGAAACCCCCCTGAATCCGTAAGCATAGGGCCATCCCAACCCATAAATCCATGGAGCCCTCCCATTTGTGCCACAACCTCAGGCCCTGGTTGCAACATAAGATGGTAGGTATTGGCGAGTATAATTTGGGTGTTCTCTTGACGCATATTTTGAGCTGTTGCGCCTTTAATTGCAGCCTTGGTTGCACAAAAAATAAAGGCAGGTGTTTCCACCACACCATGAGGAGTCGAAAGCCTGCCAAGGCGTGCTTTTGAGCCAGCTGCTCGAAATGTAATGTCGAATCTAAATTCCATTATCTAACCATGAGTCGTGCTAAATATACAAAAGGAATGCTTACAAAGGCGATAAACACCCGCAAAATGTAGGTTCCTAACACATAAGTAAAGAGGACTGTCTTCCACGGCAAGGGGTTAGGTGCAAAAACCATCCAGGCGAGGGTGCTAAAAATTAAATTATCAATAAAAGCGCCAATCAGGGTTGCGATAAAGGACCTAAACCATAAAAACCGTCCTGCCGTCAAACGAGAAAGAGCCGCAAAGATCCAAATATCGTTGAACTGGCCAGCCGCATAAGCAATAAGGCTTGCGACAATTAACGCCGGCACAGGGAAAAACAAGACGCACATCGCATTATGGGGTTCATAAAAGCCCCCGGCCGGCTTAAAACCGATGGTGACCAACATAAGGAAAGATACAACTATCATCCCCGTAAAACTAATCCATACCGCTTTGCGCGCTTGAGCCTTCCCATAATATTCAGTTAAGATGCTGCTTACGAGAAAAATAGAGGAAAATACAACTGTTCCAAGGGCAACGGGCTCTTGGAAGAACTGATAAGTTGTGGCCTTTTGTACCTGAAGGTTTGCGACAACAACCGCAAGGGAGCTATAGACCATCAACCCTAGAGACCCATAGAGACGCATCATTAAAAGGATAATCAAGCCGCAACTGACGAGCAATATCAGCGTTAGCACCTCAGCTGGTTGCTGTTGGAGCCATGTAACAAGGGTATGAGGGGAGAGGGGAAAGTGCGTCATCTTCTATAATCGGTTTTCATAAGCTTCATGCTCCATCATCTAAAAGACAAAGCGATTGAATACAAGCCATAATACAAATTGGATATCGACTGGGCTCTCTCTACACATGTCATCCTAGGGCTAGAAGCGCTTGCCCCCGCTTATGTAATCACCAAGAATTTTTCTTCAAAGGATAAGTGGGGGATTAGCATTTCTTGCCAAGAGCATGCCCTTGCGAAGGCAAGGGATGACACTCATGGGAAATAGGGTTAATGAGTCTATCTGCGATTAATCATGATTATGATCATGATCATGCGGACAGCACTTCTTCTCAATCTGACGCTTCAAACGCCGAGCTGCCGTTGTAAGCTTGCGATCAGCCGTTGATTTTAAAAAGGCATCAATTCCGCCATTTTTTTCAACGGTTCGAAGACCGGAAGTTGAAACCCGCAGACGTACTTTCCCGCCCAAAGAATCGCTCAGGAAGGAAGCTTCCTGAAGATTGGGGGCAAACGTACGGCGGGATTTATTGTTTGCATGAGAAACATTATTGCCGCTCATTACCTTTTTACCTGTAATATCACATTCACGTGCCATGATAATTCTTCCCTTTCATCAAAACTGCTTCAGATTTAAGCTACATTGGGCAAAAGGTCAAGAAAGTTGTTTCTACGTGTACGATCCTTAAATAAAACGTCATTCACCCTTTGCGGCATATATGAACGAGTGTGGCACGTTAATAAAGAAAGTATAAAGGGAAAATAGGATTTCCGGTGGCATGGGACTCAGAAAAATCCCCAGTATATATTTATCATTGTATATGATGGCTATAGGAAATCAAATTTTTCAATTGGCCCTCTAGCGCTCGTCCCACAGCTCTCGCTCGATGTTAGCAACACTATAAAATGGCCAATTAGAAAATTTGCAATGGGCTTCCCCCCTATGAGATCATTAAATATAAAATAGGGAGAAGCTGCATGTATCATTCCCAAAGGCGGCAAGGAAGGCCACGCCAGGACCGCCCAGCTAAAGATCAGGGCACAAAGGAACTTCAACAAAAAAGAAAAATTCTGATAGAAGGAGGGAGGGTAGAAAATTTTTCCTTTGCCGAATCTCTCTTGGGAATTCTTTATATACATCAAGTTATCTCAAAACCTCTTTATGAGGCAGGATACGCATTTGGAGAGCTTGGGTATCGGTATGAAGCTTGTCTAGGACATAGTTTCCGGTCACGTGCCAGTGCATTTTTTCTAAATCAAGAAGTAACAAAGGGACGGGAATTTTCCGAGTGGTACGATGAAAAACAAACCAAGGCCTGGCGTAAAGCTTTAAAATCCTTAAAGCGTGCTGGCCCCTGCCCCTACAAAATGGTCCTTAAAGTTGTTTTTTATGACCAAGATTTGTATGCCACTCCCCTGCCAAGATTTCTTTTAAAAGAGGTACATTCATTGCGCCAAGGACTTGCATGCTTGGCGGCCTATTTCAAAGGAGAGTTGAAAGATACTCAAGACAAGCTCGACGATCCGGGTTTAAATCTTGGGAAATCCACCACATCTCAACAGCTTTTAAAAGAATGCCAATCTTTTCACCTTCCTTAACCCCTTGAGACAGCAAATCTTGTCCCGTAAGAGGGAAAGGAAGAGCGACCCATCGATCAAAATGCCGATGAATGTCTTTAAGAAAGCGAACTCCATCTTTCAAGGTTATTTCAGAATCGGCAAGACGGCGCGCGGTTTGCAAAAGGATAAGCTCAAATGTTTTTTCTTTCCCCCAGAGATAAGCTTGGTGTTTGAATGATGACTCTGTCACAATTGCATGACTTCTCACGAAAAATGCAAGGGCAGATTCTTGCTTTTTGGAAAGTCTGAGGTTGACTTTAACTTCAAGTAAGGCGGGGTGAAAAGCTGCAAG
>DATKTE010000427.1:0-2012 GCA_035531295.1 Alphaproteobacteria bacterium | reverse complement strand
TTAGTGGATTCACTCCTGAATTGAATGTCTCTCGGAGGTCTTAAATATCGGATCTTTGTGGGATATTTTCGTTTTATGAGTGGGTTTAAAAAACTTCGTGACATTGATTCAGAATGACAGGCATCGACAAAAAATGTCAATTTTGAGCTTTCAGGTGTTTTGTCAAATATTTCACCAATCCTATCGTCAAGTAATTTCGGATTGTCAAAGTCAAGATCGTGGCCACATAAAAACTGATCCATATTGCCTTTGAGTTCATCCCCATTCCTGTCTCTTATTTCTGACCCATGACCTGAGAAGGTGTTAACAAGAATGCTGTTTTCGTGACTTACCAGCCAGAGCATATGCTCAATTATAGCGTCCTCAACTGCTCGGTAATCAAGAAGAACACGAATATTATCTGGATGAAAATCAAAATAATTAATCAAAATATATCGATATGTTTCAACATCATTGACACAACCCTGAAGATCTGCGTTCAAATAGGGGGCATATTTGTTTATTCCGGTAAGGAAGGCAAACTTTTCTTTATCATCGTCTACCGTTGGAACATACGGCCCCTGAGCTGGTTCTATCTCTGGTTCTTGTGGCTTTGAAAATAGCCATGATAAACATTTACACATCACTTTCTCCTGTTTCCATCATTTTTGCTAACCTTATAGCCCTTGGCCCAACCTGCCTATGCCACTTTGAATCTCGCATTTCTTCGGCTGCGGTGATATAATCGCCCTTGCGAATGGCTCTAAACATTTTCTTAAATTGGCTAACCCTCAATAGACCCATATTAAAAAGCATATCCATAATCACAGCCCGACGAACTGGGTCTAAAACTAACCCGCCGTGGTTTGCTGTAATGATTTCATAGTCTTTTTTTACGTCGTCAAAATCCTGCTCGAATAAAAGCGCCGCTACTTTGTGGGGGATTTTACTGCCAAGATGAAAAGCGTGGCCATAGCCTGCGGTGGGAACAGAAACAGTATCCAAATAAACTTTAGGAACGTAACCCTCGTGGAGTTGGATCATTTCTTTAATTTGTTCGTCGGTCATGATAGCTCCGTAGATATTGCGGAGCGCAGCGTGCGGGCCGCACTCCGCTTTCGATGGAGGTGTATGAAAAGAAACACTTTGATAAAGTAGATAGTACTATGTGATAATTGGTCAAGTACTTTTTTTGGGATTTAGCACATAGCGGCTATGTGTTAAATTTTAATGAAAATAGTTGATTTTAGGAGTAGTAAAAGGAGTGTTTTTTTATAAAGGAAATGTTTAGGTACGGTTTTTTAACTCTTTTTCGTCTATTGATTCAGTTGTCGTCCATGTGATTTTACACTTCAGACATCTTCTTACCCGCATAATATCATTGCGGTGCTTCCATGTCCTTATAACCCTGTGCTTTTCTTCTCCGCATTCCTTACATTGCATTATATTTTTCCTTAGTTAAATAGTTTTAATTGACGTGTTTCGTTTATAATCCTCTGCTTTGCTATTTCACAATATTCCTGTTCTTTTTCGATCAGGATAAATTTACGGTTTAGATGTTTACATGCAATGCCTGTTGTTCCACTTCCCGCAAATGGGTCAAGTATAGTTGCACCTTCACGGCTTACTAACTTTATGAGGTATTTCATGAGTGCTATTGGTTTAACTGTTGGGTGGTGGTTTTTCTGTTTTGTCGGTGGCTTCCCAGTAATACCCATGTAAAGTTGATTGGCGTTGTTATCGTTTCTGTGCCCACTTTTATATGGGTATTCTGGATCTATTTCGTAATCTAAATTATCTTTCGCTTCCAACCCCTCGCACCCTCTATTCCGTTCAGATTTTGAAGCCTTCGCACAGTAGAAGAACCGAGCGGCTGAACCGGAATCTCCATGTTGATTTTGTGAATTTGATACCCCCCTAATAAATCCTGTATTAGATTCTCCGCCATATTGTTCCTTATTGTTTTTAACCTTGCCGCTTTTCGTATTCGGAAACAGCCCCACCACTTCATCAGAACCGTCGTGGATTAGGTT
>DATKTE010000426.1:0-2989 GCA_035531295.1 Alphaproteobacteria bacterium | reverse complement strand
GGAATATACCTGGAAGGGATGCTATTTCTTCAATACCCTCTAAATCTTTAAGGGTATAAAGGGGCTTAACGTCGATACCTTCCGGTGTTTGCCAGATAAGGCTTTCTAAATCAGCCCCTTTTAATTCTGATTGAATGAGTTTTTCCCATTCATTTTGGGGCACGTATAAGTCCCTCTATTTTGACATATCTATGCCAAAATAATCCTCAATCCGACGGCTCATTTCCTCGCCTTCCCAATCAAGGCCTCCTTCAATACGACCGACCTCTTTCCCTTGCGCATCAATAAAGACTGATGTTGGCAACCCTCTTCCTCCAAAAGCATCTAAGAGATGACCCGTAGCTTCGATGTAGATTGGAAAGGTGTAGCCATTACGGGCATAAAAGGCACGAACTGTGGAAACGCCACCTCGATCTTGAGAAATGTTAAGGACTTCACCGCCTTTTTCTTGAAACTTTTGGGCAAATCGATTGAAGCCACCCATCTTTTTAACACAGGAAGGACACCAGGTTGCCCAAAGATTCACGACAAGTGGCTTTCCCACAAATTCACTAATCGTCAGCTGATTTTGATTTTGATCCACGAAGGGCACCTCAAGAGCACTCATAGAAGACGCGGCGGGGAAGAAGGCTGCGCGGACACAGCACAGGTCATACCACACACCTAAGCCCACAAAAAACGCCACCACAAAGGCTGAGATGATTAGATTATCTTTCTTTTTCCAAAAGGACATGTTATTTCCTCTAATGAATTACAATACTGTATCATACAACAAAATTTAACGAGATTCAAGATGATGGCACTTAAAATTGCAATTTATGCTTTGATACCCCTTTGTATTTCTTTGTCAGGGTGTGGACGCAAGCTTGCTCCTAAACCTGCTGAAGGTTCTGAAATTACCTATCCAGGCCGCTATCCAAATCCAAATTGTGATTAAGGGGACGTTGCACTTCTTCTTATTGGCCTGCCAGCCGCAGCTGCAAAGCAGCGAAGGCTGGCGGAGAGAGAGGGATTCGAACCCTCGATACGGTTTCCCGTATACACGATTTCCAATCGTGCGCCTTCAACCGCTCGGCCACCTCTCCATTGGAATGAGCGAAAATAGCTGACTTTCCGTCTACCTTGCAACATTAAATTTTTCCTTGCCACTTCACGAGACAGAATCATATAAAATAAGCCTTACTTTTTCATGACAATTTAGGAAAGCCCATGGCAAAACTTCACTTTTATTATTCAGCTATGAATGCGGGAAAAACAACGACTCTTTTGCAATCCGAATACAACTACCGTGAGCGAGGCATGGAAACACTTCTCTTTACACCTGCAATCGATACACGTCGTGCAATGGGTGTAATTGCGTCACGCATAGGCCTTGAATCAAAAGCTTATCCTTTTGAAACGACGTTCAATTTTTTTCATTTTGTGAATGAATTTATTAAAACAAAACACATTAGTTGTATACTCATCGATGAGGCACAATTTCTATCAAAATCACAAGTTTTAGAGCTTACCCGAATTGTAGATGAGTTAAAAATCCCTACTCTTACCTATGGTTTAAGATCGGATTTTACGGGGGAACCGTTTGAAGGTAGCCTTTATCTTCTGGCTTGGGCAGATGAACTTTCCGAAATTAAAACCATTTGCCACTGTGGCAAAAAAGCAACAATGAATCCTCGCATTGATGAAAATGGTGCTATTGTCCGCCAAGGTGAACAAATCGAAATCGGTGGGAATGATCGTTACATTTCTCTTTGCCGTAAGCATTTCGCGAGTGGTGAAACCTCAGCCCCCAAACAAATATACAAGCCTGCTACGCAAAAGACTTCTTGAAGAAGCCTTTTGCGCCTTAAAATCTAATGAAATTATAATACTTCATTATTTGTAGAACTAACAATCGTTTATCGAGTTTCTGATGGCTTTTCACTCCGCCATAAATCAGGGCTAAAATCCTGAAGGGTAGAATGTTCGCTTTGTAATTGTCAGGAAAGGAGCCTTCTTAGACCCTCTTTTCAAAAAAACTACTTTGTTTTAGAAGCAAAGTCTTCGCAGTCGATCGTGCATGGGAATTTGCTGCACCGATCAAGGGCTATGCCAGCTTCCACGAAACGACAGCTATCAGATAGGACCTGTGTCTTTAACTCAATATTGTTATATTTGCAGCTAAGATCAAAAGTACGATTACCTGGTTGACCAGAGAGTGACGCTTCCTTAAACTCATTTTCTATCTTAACGTCCCCTGTATAGCGCCCTTTAAATTCAAAATCTCCTGTACTTTTCACAACTTCCCCATTACTAAGATCCGAAGGACAGCCTATTTGAAATGCTTCAGCTTTGTCAAACATGATCGCTCCAAATGTAAGTAAAGCTATAGCTGTAAATCTGTTTGTGAATTTCATAATTTATTTCTCCCCTTTACGTTTGATTTATAAAAACTTCTTTGCGTAAAAGTTATTATATAAAATTAATATTAAAAAATATTTAATAATATAAAAAAAGAAACAAGGTAACGACTCACCCCCCAAAGAGACTATCGATAAGGTTATCCAAAAGCCCCTCTGCAGGAAGTTCTTCATCGTGGGAGGCTTCTTGTGGAAAAGTTACGGACGAATAAGGGGCTTGAGACATAACAAGATGCCAAAGCATAACAGCTGGACTACCTGGTTTAGGGTCTAATGACGTGTTATCATCATTTCCGGCCCAGACTCCTGTTACCAACTCTGGTGTAAATCCAATCAGCCAAGCATCTCGATACAACTGCGTTGTTCCAGTTTTCCCCGCAGAAGGCCGGCCCAGGGCTGCCTTCTTTCCTGAGCCATAAGTCATCACCGCTTGCATCATCTGTGTAAGCTTCTGAGCAACTGGGGCCGCAACTAATCTCTGAGGTGCAATCATTTTGTGATTATAGAGGACTTGTCCTTCTTGATCCGCCACTTTTAAAATGGCATAGGGCTTAACGCTCATCCCGTTCCTTGCAATCACAGCGTAAGCT
>DATKTE010000425.1:0-3937 GCA_035531295.1 Alphaproteobacteria bacterium | reverse complement strand
AATTGTGACCCAAAATTTAAACTCAGATTCATCCTTGGCCTTATTTTTTATAACCCACGCCTTCATATCTTTTTTGAATTGATTTCTATTTGCCATAAAACTGTTGCTTTCACATTTCTGTCAAACTAAACACGCTGCATTCCATATTTGAAATAATCGAGTATAAAAATGATTTAGTTAATATGATCGTGTCTTCTTTTTCGCTTTGTTGGCTAATTGTGGCCATCAAAGACATAGATAAGGAAGTTACAGCCGCTTCAATGCAAGCTCGCTTAGTTTCCTCGTCATAAGGCCCCAAAGAAGGCAATACCGAATCGATAAAAAAGGCAATATGCTTGATGATTTTTTGTTGAACTAAGATAGGAATATCAATCGTGTTTGCTATTTCTGGCATTACAAACCCCTCATATTTTAAACTGGTTGATTTTAATCACTTACCAGATTTATTGAAGATTAGCAAAAAACATCTAAAGTTTATCTTGCATTCTGCCGATAAGATATGTATCGTACGAAACAGAAAGGCAATCAAGCCTCTAGGAGACAACGACAATGAAAAACGAAACTCACGACGAACTACAAATTGCCTTTGATTTCTTCAATAAAGCATTATTTCAATCGGAATTGCCGAGCTGTCTAATAACCCTGAACCGCAAAAGTAAAATGGCTGGTTGCTACGTCAATAAACTTTGGAAGCACAATGAAAAAGAGCTTCTTTCCGATGAAATAATGGTTAATCCTGATCTTTTCCGATCAGTCCCAGAAGTTGAGGTAATGGGAACATTAGTTCATGAAATGGTCCATTGTTGGCAAGCGCATTTTGGTAAGACAAGCCGAAAAGCATATCATAATAAAGAATGGTCTTTAAAAATGCAGTTAGTGGGACTAATGCCTAGCTCGACGGGCGCGCCTGGAGGGGCCAAGGTTGGCCAGAAAATGGCTGACTACCCTATCGGCGGTGGATTGTTCCTTCAATTCTTTAATGACCTCAAAAAGTCTGGATATAAGATTAATTGGAGCCCTGTTAGCCTGGAATCTTCAAAAGAAGCCAAGCCCAAGGCCAAAAGTAAGCTAAAGTATAGCTGTCCTACCTGTGATCTAAACGTCTGGGGAAAACCTGACCTAAATATTAGCTGTGGCGATTGCGACGAATCACTAGAACAAGAAGAGAACGAAGACTAATCTAGGGGGATTGACTCCCCCTTCTTTTCGTCCCAATCTAGCGCGTGACAATTCCTTACAAGAACTAAATTTGCTTCGAATACCTCCCACTTGCCCCCATATTTTTTAAAATTTCTCGCGGCTGCAGAATACGCATATTGGTAAGAGGTATACAGAGGTTGAGTAGTCATAGGAGAATATATTTGCCCG
This sequence comes from Alphaproteobacteria bacterium, assembly GCA_035531295.1. Taxonomy (GTDB): domain Bacteria; phylum Pseudomonadota; class Alphaproteobacteria; order UBA9655; family UBA9655; genus UBA9655. Next base: position 2,569 of record DATKTE010000425.1, on the reverse strand, counting down.
TCATGCCGTAAAGCAAAACCTTTTATCTTTTTTGTACTTGCCATTTAGATCTACCTCATAAATTTAATGTTGTGAATTGTTCCAATTACCAATATATAACTATTTCTATTAATTTTTCACGAGGTAAGCAATGGACCATTCAGCAATTCTAAAAACATATTTCGAAAATCTCCCCGAACTCGACAAAATCCAAATTATCAAAGCAATAATTGAAAAATACGAAAATTCTTTAACTTCGGTTATCCAATTGACAGCCCCAACCCCAAGAAAAGCCACCGTTGCACCCAGCAATTTGGTTTCTATTGTTGAGCGTGGAAGAAAAGATAAAAAGTCTAATAAGAAGCCTAAAATTGCTCGAAGCACTAGAAGACTTGGGGCGCTTACAGTCAATAACCAGCATTTTGCGAGCCCCGGCAAAGCTTTTAAGGAGCTTGGTTTAAACCCCTCAAATTGGTATGCGATAGTGAAGGGAATGAATATAGAACAAATCCAAGACACCTTAAGCGAATATTTACTGGCCAATGGTCCCCTTGAAAAGGCCCCTATACAAAAGCCGAAAGTCATTCGGCGCAAGGCTAAAGCCTAAATTTTGTGGTATGGCAAGTGTCCAGCCATCGAAAGCAAAGAGTTTGAAACTTGAGGCCACAAAAAGCCCCCTTGGAATTAATTCCTTGGGGGCCGATCACTAAAGGTAGGCAATCTTAGGATCTCAATATGACGATTGGTTACTGTAGCATTACCTTGTAGTTGTTAAAACATCCTTTTAGGCTTAACTGCGCCTTTCAAAAGCATATCTATAAAAGCAGGATCCTTGCCGATCTTCTCCAGCTCTTTTTTCATCTTCTCTAGCTTCTTCTTCTCTATTTTAGCCATTTTTTTCTCCTTTAGTGTGGCTTGATTGCCTTCCATTCATCTAATGTAACCTGAAGCGGGTTACAAGTCAAGCTTTTATTTTCTCCTGACAAAGTATTTTAATTTGATTTTAGCTATTGACAAGTAACCCATACTGGGTTACTTTGTTCTCAGTGGCAATCAAGCCAACGAGGAACCCAATGAGCATCGAATTTCAAAAAAGAACAGGCAGAGAGATTTTTGGTGAATTTCAACTTGGTTTCTACCAAAAAACAAACCGATGCCTTCTGCGAGTTGAAGCTTATGACTATGAGTGGGCAAAAAAAGAAGGCTTAAATATTGAGAGCCATGAAATTTTAGTTAGAGTTGAGAACGGTCTAACGGAAGTAAAAAACGGCCATGTATATATGGCTTCGATAGCGAAGGTGAATACAAAAACAGGGTCAATTGCTTTTACAAAAGGCGAGGAGGGTCAGGATGACTTTGGCTGGGATCGATATTCAAGAGCCAACATAATTATAATAAATGATGGAGAGGAGATCAAACCCGCCTAAGCAAGCCACTGTCAATTCCTTAGACGATATCAATGTCTAAGGACTGGTTTGATTTTAGTTGTTGACAAGTAACCTGATATGGGTTACATTGAGTGAGTCGGGGCAATCAAGCCCAAAGGGGTTCAAAAATGAAATCAAGCCAACTTAAAAAAATTATCGATAACGAAAAACGAGATATTACTATATCTGGTCGAGATTTGAAAGTAATTGACTGGGCACTTGGTCTGCTAAATTGGTCATCGTCCGAAGAATGGCCATGGCAAGAAACGCTAGAGCTTCAAAGAAGAATTGCCCTGGATTTTGAAACTTAGGTAATTAAGAAATTTAAATAATAGCTACTTTGCTATTTGTAATCAGGCGAAGCCCAGCGAATACGGCACCCAGCATAGCAGAGAATGATTCGGGGTTGACAGTGATCCATTCCCGCAATCCTGGAACTATTGGAGCCAAGGCAACAAGAAGACTTACCCAAAACGTCTTTGATTTAAATATGCTCTTTTCCATCTGATTACTCCCAACCACCTGAAGTTAAAACACCCTGCAAAATAGCTGCAATGATTGCTGCGGTACAGGTCAAGATACATATAAGCATATGTGTGCTTTTTTCCCGTTGATCGCTAGCAGAACGTTCGATCTTGATAACAGCTTTAGCCAAATCGGTCGTCTCGTCGTCCAATAGAGCTAACTTTATCTCTATGGCTTGGATCTTGTCGGCGATTTTTCCCATTGAGCATCCTATTTTATCATAGATTGATTTTATCACATCTCTTTCAAATGTATTTTATTCTGATTACATCAGAGGAACTTTACTAAATCTCGCATCGAAATCGGATAATGCTATAATATATGCCATATCTACTCATTTAATTTGAATCGAGGTAACTATGGTAAAGATAATTTTGTTTCTGAGTATTCTTGGAAACTTTGCATGTAGCGACGATAAGTCTAAGGAAGACCCCGCGAGTGAAACTACCGTGCAGCCAAAGCCTGAGCCTGAGCCTGAGCCTGAGCCTGAGTCGGATGATAACGACACCGGATCAGAGAAGCCTTGCCCGTTCCCGATTCCCCTACCTATCCCGTTCCCGATCCCTTTACCGATCCCTTGCGGCCCAGGTGGTGGTGATGGTGACTCAGGCGGCGGATCAACCACGCCATCCGACCCA
>DATKTE010000424.1:0-2467 GCA_035531295.1 Alphaproteobacteria bacterium | reverse complement strand
CCCTTGGTAGTCATTTCAACAGAGAAGGAAGAGTACGGATTTTCAAAATCCTTGAATGCATAGTAATTGTTTCTTCCCCCGGTACGAAGATTCCAAGCGTCTTTGCTTACCAAGTCTTGTTTTTTGAAAAATGCACTTGATTCAAAATCGGTGATAGTTCTTGGTTTTGGTGCTGGAGTTGCCTTTTGCGGCGAGGACGTCGTTATGCGAATAAGGCGATAAGGGCCGGGATCAGTTGTACGGGCAAATGTCAACGAGAAGGACTTTCCCTCCACTTCATAGAAGTGTGTAACCAATAAGCTCCGAGGATTGTTTGGGTCTGGCTCAATATTCTTTTTCTTCGAATCCGAAGGCTTGAGCGTCTGAAAAATGTTATCGGCTGTGTCGCCAATTCTTATCATTTTCCCTCTAACTTTCAGGGAATTAACTTCACCGGCAAAGCAGGCAACAGAAAAGCAAAGCATAATTGTCGTGATTAAAATCGTCAGAATCCCCTTTTGACGGTCTATTCTTCGTCTCAAATTCATTTTTGATTTTCCCACATTGACATATTTTTTATGTTTATTCTATGGTTGATAGCATTATAGAGAACAGCGAGCATGTAGTCAATCCAGATGTATAGCAAAATAGATGATTATGCATAAGGAGCATAATTTATCAGTTTTGTAATTATTATGAAGCTAAACAAATTTCCAACTGTACTCGTCACCAGATTACTTGATACACGCAATGTGACTTTCAGGAAGGAGTCTTATGTCGGGAAGCCGATGGGGATCTGCTTTGTGAGGGCTGTTAATAGCTGTTAATTGTCTCTATAAAATATTGCAGCATTCCGAAGTCCTTGCGGTTGAAGTCTACTATGAGACGGGGTAGATTAGTAATTTCTGGTTCGTCGGCTTCTGCAGGCAAAGGACCAGAAAGATATATACTGCCTCCCGGTGTCAGAATATCTTGAAATCGGTATTTCAATTCTTCGACAGATTGTGGATCAATACCTGAGGAGAGTCGGATCACCATCTGTTTTTCAACGTAGCGAATGCTGTGATATCGACGATAGAAATGATTAATGCTTTCCACCACAGCATCCACAGAATCTACTCGTTTGAACAGATAAAAATCAGAAGCGTTAATATAACCCTGGCTCATTAGTTCTTCCCCAAAAAACTGGAGCCACTTCAACCAATAAGTACCCCCAGGTTCATCCACGAAAATAAGCGGTAAGGGATCGTGCTTGCCAGTTTGCAAAAGCGTAAGGGTTTCCATTGCTTCATCAAGCGTACCAAACCCTCCTGGGAAAAGCACAATGGCACTGGCCTCTTTAAGAAAGGCAACTTTGCGGTTAAAAAAGTATTTATACATAATAAGACGGGGGTTCCCCTCGACTACTGGATTTGGCTTCTGCTCATAGGGAAGTCTGATATTCACAGCAAAAGAATATTCCGGCCCGGCACCTTCATTAACGGCCTGCATGATGCCGCCCCCTCCTCCAGTGATTACCATGTACCCTGCTTTAACAAGTTTTTGCCCTAAAAGACAGGCCATCTTATAAACTGATTCTTCAGGTTCTGTCCTCGCTGAACCAAAAACAGTCACTTTTCGTATGCCACGGTAAGGTCCAAACACTTTAGAGGTAAACCGCATTTCCTTTAGTGTGCTGTTCATAAGTTTAAGGTCTGCTTCCTCAGCCTTCTCTCGGCCAGCCTTGAGAGCAGCCAATATCATTTCACGGATAATTTCTGGGCAACATAGAGGGCCTGCGAGCTCCATTAATTGCTCGATAGAGTCGTCTATAGGACCGTTAGTTTTAGCAAAGTGAAGTTCCATATGTTCTCTATTAACTATTTTAATGAAATTAGCATCGTTTGTTTTCCCTCAGACATGCTTATTCTCATTCGCACCACGCATAATTATATCAGGTTCGCAACAGGAGGATTACAGGAAGGAGCTTTCATAAAGATTTTGCTAATTGGAAATGCTGACTTCAAGTTCATCCCAGTTTATTGATCAAAACTGTATTTGACAACGCTTTTTATTACCTTTTTCTTCTCTTATCCAAAGTAACGTTTTCTTAACTCTTGCACACCATAGGCGGACATCTTTTTCAAAGGTAGGACAATCGGCAAGTACCTCAAGGATATCACCATTAAACATATCTGATGCCTTTGCAGCAATTTTTAATACAGGTTGAGGACACTTAAGACCTAAGGTATCTAACATTTTAGTTGCCACAAGAATATCATCTCCTTTCTTATCACTTTTAGCAAATCTCTCAAAATTAATTTACGAGAAGAGAATTGAATATTGGACTTGTATTGTATGTTTATATTTGAAAAACAATTGTTCTCTAAATGTAAACGAACGACAATTTTTATTGACATATAAAAGTTATTGACATATTATTTTCTTAGTGTTGTTTGTTTTTATGAATATCAAGAAAGGGAGGTGAAAGAGTTAATGCCGGTAAAGA
>DATKTE010000423.1:0-4729 GCA_035531295.1 Alphaproteobacteria bacterium | reverse complement strand
ACGCGCTTTTGCTCCTCATCGTAGCGGACTTCCACATAGCCCGTGAGAGGAAAATCCTTGCGAAGAGGATGTCCTTCAAAACCGTAATCTGTGAGGATTCGTCTTAAATCTGGGTGGTCGTCGAACGGGATTCCATACAGATCAAAAACCTCGCGCTCCCACCAATTCGCACTACTATAAACAGATGTCACGGAAGGGACAGGCATACCTTCCTCTACCTCAACCTTCAAACGAAGACGTTGATTATGAGATAAGCATAAAAGGTTATAAACGACGTCAAAACGAGGGTCTCTGCCTAAATAATCAACCCCGCAAACATCCATCAATTGAGCAAAATGGAAGAATTCTGAATCTTTCAAATAAGTTAAGACACGAACGATTGATTGCCTTTCCACGGTCATTACGAGCTCGCCGTAAGCCACATCCCAAGAAAGGATGTCCGCCCCAATTTCATCAGCAATCTGTCTTCCTAAATCTTCCAGTTCGCTAGGTTTAGCCATGTATTTTAACACCTTGAAAACAGTTTTTCACGCCCGATTTTTCTTTGAAGCTGCAAAATGCCATAAAGCAAAGCTTCTGCAGTTGGTGGGCAACCTGGCACATAAACATCAACGGGAACAATTCGATCACACCCGCGCGTTACGGAATAGGAATAATGATAATACCCTCCACCATTGGCGCAAGATCCCATAGAAATAACATAACGAGGCTCAGCCATTTGGTCGTATACTTTCCTCAAGGGAGCCGCCATTTTATTGGTAAGAGTCCCGGCCACTATCATAAGGTCTGCTTGACGAGGACTGGGGCGAAAAACAACCCCAAAACGATCAAGATCATAACGTGCAGCGGCCGTTTGCATCATTTCAATTGCGCAGCAGGCAAGACCAAAGGTCATCGGCCACAAAGAGCCAGCCTGAGCCCAGGCTGCAACCTTATCCAATTGGGTCACAATAAACCCTCGTTGGCTTACTTCTTGGCTGAGCGTCTCTAGGAGAACATCAGGAGAAACTCCTTCGGGAATGGCTTCAAAACCATAGCCAGCTCTCAAAGCTTCTTCAGATAAAAACGGCTTTTTTATTCCCACTCTAAGGCTCCCTTACGCCATTCATAGATAAATCCAACTGCTAAAAGAGCTAAAAAAACAAGCATGGAGAAAAAACCAAAAAGACCAATATCTTTTAAACATACCCCCCAAGGGAAAAGGAAAGCAATTTCAAGGTCAAAAATAATAAACAAAATCGCAATAAGGTAGTAACGCACATCAAATTTCAGGCGGGCATCGCTAAAAGCCTCAAATCCACATTCATAGGGAGACAGCTTTTCAGCGTCCGGTTTCCGAGGCCCCCGCAAAAAGGACAAAAGCACTAAAAGAATGGAAAGTCCAAAAGCAATACCAATAAACACAAGGATGCCGAAGTAGTCTTCAAGACTCCCCTTCATCGGTGTGTTCATAAATTGACTTGAAGAAAGATTCACAATCCACGCTTTCACTGATTCTCTAGCCTTATTCTTACTATGAATGCGAGCAATTGAAAATAGCCAATTTCGCTGAACTTTCTGAAAAGAATGCTCTTAATACTAATTTAATTTTTTTATGGAACACTAAGAAAACAATAGAAAAGGAGAAAATCATATGAATAAATTATCATTAAAATTAGGAAGTGTAGCCCTGTTGGCTCTTTCATTTTATGTCGAAGAAGTAAATGCAGGTGCTGAAATAACATTTTATTGTCCCAGTCTATCAAATATTAAAAAAGTAGGACAATCATGTAATTTAAAAAATGATGGAAAAGGTGTTAAATTCACAGGGACATCAACTGAAGATCAAGGCAAAGAGAGAAAAATAGTAACTTTATCCTCTGACTGTGTACAAAATAAGAATTATCCTGATGATTATCACACCACAACTCATGCTTGGACACCAGGGGAAAGCAAAATTTCTGTCCAGTGTGGGTATAAATATGACAAGACTGGCAATCTCCAGCCAATCGATCTTATTTTAAATGGCACCCTACAACTGCCAGATGTAGAAACAGCTCAGAACTGTAAAGTACACGAATGCCCACCGTCCCACTATGGAATAAAAGAGTGCATCAAATGTCCGATCAGCACACAACAGCCTCCTAGGTAAAAACTAAGCCTTATGTAAATGAGGAAGGAAACTTCCTCATTTTGCCATTATTTCGATGAACAGAATATTAAAGGAAAACGCGATATGAAAGCATTAACGATACAGTTAGGAAGTACAGTTTTATTGCTCTGCACATTGTGCGTAAGCGAGAGCAGGGCTTTTACTCGATATTATTGTCCAGAGCCGAGAAATATCACGCCCACTGAGGCTCCCAAAGGAACCTACACATATACGGCACATATGGTTAACGACAAAGGTGATGAAACAAATATAGATCTGAAATTAGGCCCTCAACCAGAGCAGGCAGTTTTCAATCAGTATGTAGCAGTCACAACACTCAAGTTAATCGGATCTTCAAAACTAGAGATTTCTTGTATCTATTCTCCCTATCATCTCGCTAGCCGGTCAAGCATATTAACTGGATCTTTGCAGTTACAGCATGGTGAGATTTGCTATGGTCATAATGCATGCCCATCGAATTCACCTTCAGGGATAACTGAATGTATTGTTTGTACGATGCCTGAAGACAAAGCCCCTAGGTGATGAAAGAAATCTCCTGATTGGTCATATAAAGAAGCCCTTTGGATTATGCTTTATATGATATAAGATAAAATCTTATTGCAAAAGGTTAATTTCTTATCTATCTTCCTTGTTATCAAACAACAAGGAAGATAGATATGCATTCCATTCAAAAAGTAAGTGCCTACCTCATATGGATTTTTAATATTCTGCTTATAGCAATCCCTTTCTGGATTATTACCATCTGGGTGCTGATTGAATGGACGCCCTTTAAAACTTTACTCGCTCAAGGTTTCATTTCGAAACCCATAGAAACACCAGAAGGCATTGTAAACTTAGCCAATCTTAAATTCACGACTCTGAGCTGGAGCATAGGCCTAGCAAGCGCTCTTATTGGATTCATTCCTATATTTTTGGGGATTTTCGTTCTTAAGCATCTCTTTTTAAATTACCAAAAAGGAAATATTTTTTCACTTAAAAATGCTCAACAGTATAAGTACCTGGGGTGGCTTTTTTTTCTTGATGGGATGTTGGTAAAACCTCTTTGCAATATGCTACAGATCCTCTCAGCAACTCTTTCTAATCCTCCTGGTCACCGCTATCTCTCTCTTAATTTCGGCACGCCAAACTTAGAAGTCTTGTTTTGTGGACTTTTAATCATTGTTATTTCTTGGGTTATGGCCGAAGGTTACAAGCTCCAAGAAGATCAAAGCTTAACGATTTAGGGGTGGAATACCATGGGAATCATTGTTAATCTCGATGTTATGCTCGCTAAGCGAAAGATGAAGCTCCAAGACCTTGCAGAACATGTTGGCATTACCGCTCAGAACTTATCCGTCTTAAAAACAGGTAAGGCAAAGGCCATCCGGTTTTCAACTTTAGAAGCGATTTGTAAAGTACTCGACTGTCAACCAGGCGATATCTTAGAATATAGGATGTAGTGTCATAATACAGTTTTCAATTTTTTTTAAGTATTTTGTAACTCGCCCATCCCTTGAAAATGGAAGAAATTACGTGTAATTTGGCATCTAATCAATTATTGAAAGGAATAAAAATGAATAAAACTCAAAAAATTGCTTTGATTCTAGGGTTAACCCTTTTCACCATATCTGCAGTCATGGCTGAAAATGCTCTGGAAGGAGCTCAAACGCCTCTTCAGGATTCAAAAAAAGCTGAGGAGTTTTTTGCCGCCGAATTAGATTTCAAAACAAATCCTTACGGTGTTAATAGGATGATTGAAGAAAAATCAAAAGATATAATTATTGCAGATGTGCGCTCAGCTGAAGATTATGCCAAGGGCCATATTCCTGGAGCTATTAACATTCCTTATGAAAAATATAATGGCTTTAATGGCTCGGAAACAAAATTTCCGGGGCTATCAAAGGAAAAGATAAATATCGTTTATTGCTATAAACACTTGTGTAACCTTGCTCAAAAAGCTGCAAAAGTATTCGCATCTAATGGGTATCCCGTGAAAGAAATGGTTGGTGGCTTTGAGGAGTGGGAAAGTGACAAATATTCGATAGAAAAATAAATTTTTCCAAATTTGCAATTTTTAAGTAAAACAGGCTTGGCTTATAAACGTGGCCCAGCCTGTTCTGTAACGACTAAACCCTCGCTCAAGAAGTGTCAATCTTCATCAAGAATCGCTAGAATGACGTTTTCCGAGAGAGAAGTTAATAGCCCCTTGTATTTTTATAATTAACATGAGAGAATTCATTTTTATATTTTTATTCTAACAAAGAGAAGTTACATTGAAAACAATTGTCATCGTTTAGCCTAGATTTAGACTGATTTTAAAGTACCCAATGAACTTGGGTTAGTTTTTTGTTGTCTAAATTTAGAATCTAAAGGATGAAATTATTATGAAACTTCAAATATTACCCCCTATTTGGCTCCTTGCTATCGTTGTAGGGCTTCCCCAAATTTCAGAAACCATTTATACCCCCTCTTTGCCAGATATTGCACAAAGCTTAGCCGTGCCCGATGCATGGGTTGAATATACCCTTACCATTTTCCTAGCAGGCTTTGCTGTCGGCACTCTTTTTTGGGGAAAGCTGTCAGATAAATTTGGTCGCA
>DATKTE010000422.1:0-12859 GCA_035531295.1 Alphaproteobacteria bacterium | reverse complement strand
GTAGGAAAGTTTTATCTTAAAGCTCCTTCTCAGACACCATAAGGAAAAAGTTTTCAATCCTTCCTCCTTTTTATGAGAGTTATTTTTCTCCTTTATTTGAATGAAAGCCTTTGCTCTCGTTATGCCTTCTCCGCCACCCCCGCACTCTCAATGTTATGATCAGCTAGGCGGCTCGATAGATGGTTACTTAACGCTCATTACAAATGCGGTTGATCGGTCACTTGATATCTATCTCAAGGCCTTAAAAGGGGAAGAAGAACCCCTTTTTTTAGAGGAGAAAACTGTCGGACTCCTCAAAATAGGTGAGCACTCAAACCGGTCGAAGGAGACCCTTTCAACCATCTGCCATTGGACCAAAGAAGTACTTTTGGAGGTCTTTGAAAGGACGCCTTCAGGGTACCAGCTCTATAAGCCAGAAATGATGGATCGTATTCTTTAAATCAAAGATATAAAAGAGCAGCGATTCGCCTTATCCGAAATCAAATCCAAACTCAAACAAATATAATATTAATATATAATTTACTATTTAATGGTATTTTTACTAAAATATACTTTATGAAAAGATGAAAAATGAAAATTAAAATAGCCCAAATATTTTCTCTATCTATTCTATTTTTTTCCGAGGCTTCTTATTCCGCTTCCTTTGAAATCTATTGCCCTGATAGTAAACAGATCCACTCCAAAAAAATTAATAATAATTTAAAAACGAGCTATGAATACTCAGGACTCCTAACCTCAAAGGCAGCAACAGGAATCCCAATTGAAATTCCCGTGTCAGGAAGGCTTGTTAATGAAGTTAACCTAGTTAAAATTATCCAACTTCTGAAAATAGAACTATCCCCTGAAAACGAATTAAAATGTACTTATAGAACCATTGGTGGAAGTTTAGACTGTGAAATGTTAACCCTTTCTGGGTCCTTAGACGGGCTGACAAATACACACTGCACCGTAAAATGCGCTAACAAGGTATTTGAAAATTGTGTTACCCAAGATCACAAATGCCGTATCGAATGCACTTCTGAGAGTTAAATTTATCTATTTCTCATAAAAAAATGGTGCCTTTCAGCACCATTTTTCCCTCCCAAACTGTGAAACTTGAAGACTTTTAACTAACCTTTCCGGCGTTGAACCTTTTCCCTTAGATATTGAGATGGCTTAAAGGAAAGAACAAGCCGAGGTGTAATAACGGCTTCTTTACCGGTTTTTGGATTACGTCCTATGCGCTTAGATTTTTTGCGAACTTTAAATGAACCAAAAGAAGAAATTTTAACGATACCTGTGTCCGTTAAAGAAATCATCATATCGGTAAGAGCCGCTTCTAAAAAATCTGTTGCCTGGTGACGAGGGAAATCTATCTCGCGGACAAGGCTATCGATAATGTCAGCACGTGTGAGGGTTGTCGTTGTCATGTTGGTCCCCTTTTTTATCCTTTAATTTTCATAAGAATATCAAAAAAAATGCAAAAAGTCAAAGTCTTAAATTAACTATAATGACTCATTCTTCTGACCCTATCAGGGCGCTATACTGAATCCATAATTTCTGCCTTTGCAACACCGTCGTAAAAATGAATCTGAATCTTTTGATGAGGAGTAGTCTTGGCCTGAGAAGGAATGAGAAGTTGGTCAAAAGTTGTGATAAAGGTAAAACCCCGCTCAAGCGTACGTGCATATGAATAGCTTTCTAACAGCTGCACAACCGATTCAAATCGGTGCTCTACTTTATGCACAACATTCGTGAGCGCTGGGGAAAGACGATGAATTAAATGGTCAAGAGCCACATTCTGCTGCTCAATAAACCGCTTTTCAGCATTCGCTAAACGCTCAAATAACTCATCCAGTTTTTGCATATTCTCATCAAGCCATACGCCCAAGGGAGGCAAACCTCGCCTTAATGCCTCAAGGCGACTTTCATAAAGAGAAAGCGTGTGTTCTAAACGTGTTGTAAGTTGAGAGCCATACTGAAGAAGATTTTGAGCAAGTTGAGATCTTACAGGCACCGCAAACTCAGCAGCAGCCGTAGGCGTAGGCGCCCGTTTATCAGCTGCAAAATCGACAAGTGTTACGTCAGTCTCATGACCAACGGCAGTGATCACGGGAATCTGACTTGTCGCAACCGCCCTGACAACGCATTCTTCATTAAATGCCCACAAGTCTTCCAGGCTCCCTCCTCCTCGGGCAACAATAAGAACATCTGGCTTTGTCTGAAGGGTATTAAAACCTCTCATTGCAGCTGCAATTTGCGCTGCAGCCCCCTCTCCTTGCACAGCCACAGGCCATAGGAGAACAGATACGGGAAAACGATCAGCTAAACGATGGAGCATGTCTTGAATAACGGCACCTGTCGGGGATGTAATAATTCCAATAAGTTGCGGGAGAAAGGGAAGTTGTTTTTTCCGAGACTCATCAAAAAGCCCTTCCGCAGCTAGCTTTCGTTTGCGTTCTTCCAAAAGTTTTAAAAGAGCCCCCTCGCCCGCAAGCTCCATCCCTTCAACCACAATCTGATACTTAGACCGCCCTGGGTATGTTGTAAGCCTGCCCGTGGCAATCACTTCCATCCCTTCTTGAGGCGTCAAGGAAAGCCCTTGAAAACTACCCCTCCAACAAACGGCATCCAATAAGGCATCTTGATCTTTCAAAGCAAAATACACGTGGCCTGAGGTGTGGCGTTTGAGTCCTGAAATTTCTCCCTTTACCCGTACACGGGAAAATCCCGTCTCCACTGTTCTTTTTAACGCAAGAGACAGCTCGGTGACCGTATATTCAGGAAGGGTTGATGAAAGTGGTAGCATTTAGTGTCCTAAATTCAGAATTCAAGAGCATTTTGATCAACGTCTTTCAAAACGTCAAAGGTTTTTTGAATTTACAAGTCCGATCTATCGACTTCTATTTAAGACCATGGTAATTTTGCTCTCCCGACCCTTTCGGCGCAAGCGTGAAGAGGTCCTACGTAAATAACATAATAAAATTTTAGTGAGGGAACCCCATTCATGTTCAAAAAAAATGCTTTTTATCAAATCGTAACTTTTGCTTACCTTCTCTTTTTAACTGCCTATAACTCTGTCCAAGCTATGCAAGGTGATGATTCAGATGACGGCAAAGGTGTCCGGAAGGTATTATCAGAAAAGAAGAAAAAGCAGCTAGCAAGTAGTGCATTTGACAAGGCCATGGAAAAACTGGTCCAAAAAGAATATGATGGGGCCTTTAGACGTTTTGTGTATGTTGCTTTTCAAGACGTCTTTCACGTAAGTAACTTTAAAAAAGCTCATGGAGATATAAAAGATTATCACAGCGCTCTACTTAGCGGATTTGGTTACCATCCAACCCCTCCCTCCGAAGATGTTCAACGGCGGCATGCGGCTTTTGGATATGTTTTTACTTTGTGGAAATCAAATGGTGAGGGCCTCCACCAAGAATGTACAATTGGAAAAGCCATGGAAAAATGCGTTAAAGAGTTCGACAACGTAAGGTTAATTGATTTTAAGTGCTCTCCAGAAACACGAGCTACATTGTTAGAAGATTCTAAGGGGTGGAAACTAGAAGAAGACCTTTTTAACTGACTTAAAATCGTTCTGATGGTATGATTTTATACCATCAGAACTTTTCTGACTTAGGCCTTACTCACAAAGATCTTCTGTCCTATTTTTAACTGACCACTTGACATGCCCCTTGAAATAAATGAAAGAACTTCCTATTTTATAATAGAACACATGATGAATAAAGGACGTTCAATATGAAGAGATGGGGTGATGTTTTTAGTGGTACGGGTACGATTGTTATCTCGCTTTTGTCATGCGCGGCGTGTCCTATGTGCCTTCCTATTTATGCAGGCCTTTTAAGTCTTATAGGCATTGAACTTGTTGACGTTCATGAATTTTTCTTCCCCGTGATGGTCATGTTTGGCCTTGTCACGTTAGGATTTATGGCCTATCAAATCTATAATCACCATGCCAAATGGACGCCCTTTAAACTTGCCCTTGCCGCAGGTCTCGGCATGGGTACAGCGGCCTTTTTTGGGTATCAATACATTCTTTATGCTTGCCTTGCTGTTTTTATGGGAAGTGTCATCTGGAGCAAGAAATCGCTCATCCATGAAGGACGTGGGTGTTGTTAGAAAGCACTCCTCTCCCTCTCGTTCTCGATTTAGATGGAACTCTAATTCGAACAGACACCATGCATAAGATGATGGTGCGTCTCGCCTTCACAAAGCCCTGGCTTTTGGCGCTAGCGCCGTTTTGGTTTATTAAGGGCAGGGCCTTTGCCAAAGCACGTCTCACGGATCATATTGACCTTTCTCCCCACCATCTCCCCTACAATCTTGAGTTTTTAGCCTATGCTAAAACTGAAGCTCAGAACGGACGAGTCTTGGTCCTTGCCACGGGGACGGATCAAAGAATGGCTCAAAAGATTGCGGATTATCTTGGTATTTTCCAAGACGTTATTGGGAGCAATGGGCGCATCAATATGACTGGCCCTCGCAAACAACAAGCCCTCCTTAGTAAATTTGGGCCTAATGGCTTTGATTATGCGGGCGATTCTCATAACGACCTGTATGTATGGCAAAGCGCCCGAAAAGCTCTTGTCGTCCATCCCAAACGAGGGGTTCTCAAACGCGTACTTGTCTTAAAGAGCCCCGAACACATCCAATGTTTCCTTTGAGAAAAGCTCGCCTCTAACAAGCTGAATACTCTGCATATAACCCCATATCTTCCTCATAGAGAACCAATGGTTGCAATCTCAGATCCAGTCGCATCCGGTTGACATAAACCAATAATTGAGCTTTTGAGAAATATCTCCCATCTTTCCAAAAGAAAAGGCCCCGTTTTTGTAAATTTCGATCAACTTGATAAAAGCCTTCTGAAATGGCCCATTTTTCAACGTGATGTAAGGGCACATATAAAGGAGTCTTACCTTTTTTTTCTCGCTTTGCTTTCTCAGGCATAAAATCCTTTGAAAGAAAATAATCCATGGGACGTGAAAATGAAAAAGAAGCATTCTCTTGAGATATTGTTTCTAAACATTCTCCCTTAACTAAATCTTTAGGAAGAGAGGGCGCCGAAAACCAACATCCTCCTTGCAAAGAAAGCCGTGCCTTTTGTGAAATTTTTAAGGGAGCGTAGGTTTGAAGAAGGTCTCTCATTTTTGCCAGATCTTGAGCAGTTCTTTCGGCCATGGAGCATAAGATTTTGTCACCTTTTACACGCCCGGATTTTGTGGTTGGCTTTCTTAAGCCTAGCTTTTTTATTTTCTTACTCACAGAATTGACGCTCTTTCCTAAGGCAAAAGCTGTAACCTTAAGTTGAATCTTTTGTTGAAAAGCTATTTTAATACATGTGCACTCCCAGTCTTTCCATCGCTCTTTTACCATTGTCATAAGCATTTACCTCCTGACTTATCCAAAGGTTCCTAATTTTATCATATCAGCTATGATAAAATTAGATGTCTTATTTTTGCCGTGATTCAACTTCATTGTCAACACATGTTTAGTGCGTTTTTGGCCATATTTTAATGAAATAAAGTAAGATTAAGTATAAATGGGCAAATCTTTTTACTAAGCCCCTTCACGCGGCTCTTTTGATCCATGGAGAGCACACAAGAACTGAAGTACAGCAGGAATTTCTCCCAACAAATCTTCAGCAATAAGGCCAACCCCTTTGCGACTTGCAGCTTGTCCGTGAATCCAAACCCCAGCAGCAGCTGCTTGAAAGGGCGGAATTCCTCGAGCCAAGAGACCCACCATCAATCCCGCCAGGATATCTCCCGTTCCAGCTGTTGCAAGCGTTGCGGGCGCATTTGCATTAATGATCAGTTCACCTTGAGGGGAAGCAATAACCGTATCATAACCTTTCAAAACGATAACGGCTCCTGCTTCTGCCGCTGCTTTTAGAGCTTTTTCCGTTTTGTTTTTTAAAAATGCAAGGTGAGGGAAAAGTCTCTGAAACTCTCCCTCATGAGGCGTTAAAATGACATTTTGATGAAGGTGACTTGTCAGGTCAGCGGTCCTTCCTTCAAAGCTTGAAAGTGCGCCTCCATCCAGCACGCAAGGCTTTTTGGACGAGAGAAGGAGAATGGCTTGTTCTCGCGTTGATTCCTTTGGCAACGCTCCTGCCCCCCATAACAAAGCGTTAAAACGATGATCCATCGTCCAATCTAAAAATTCCTGAGCTGTTGCCACTGGTGTGATAATTTCCCCCCAGGCGATCGTCGCAAAAATAGGATACTCGTCGATTTTACACATAAGACGTACAAGCCCTGCCCCCACTCGTCTTGCGGCAAAGGATGCAAGCCTTACAGCACCAGGCATGCAGCCATTTCCCACAACGAGGCATGCACCACGTGTGTATTTATGGTCAAGTGGCTGAGGGGCCGTTATGAATTCTCCCCATAAAGAAGGACCATTTAAATAAGATGTAATAGGAGGAATTAACTTGTCTGGAATTCCAATACCTTTAACATAAAGCTTGCCCGTATATAGCCGCCCCGGAAGAAGATAATGACCAGGGCGAGCCCTGATAAAAGTCACGGTATAAGTTGCTCGAATCGCACCTCCCACATCACCCCCGGAATTCATATCAATACCCGTTGGAATATCAATGGAAACAACTGGCTTTTCACTAGCATTTATCAATTCGACAAGAGAGAGAATGTCTCCCTGTAAGGGATAGGAAAGACCTGATCCTAAAAGACCATCAATAATGAGTTCTGCCTGACTTAAGGAATATTGGATCTCTTCAAAAGAAGGAAGAGCTTTGAGCGTTACAATTTCAACTGGCCATCCTTTCTCCTTTAAAAGGCGTGCGGCAACCTTGCCGTCCTCGCCATTTTTGCCTGGTCCACAGAATACGATCGTAGGGCGCTGGGAAAAGTGTTTAAAAATAACTTCAACAACCCCTTCTCCTGCATGTTCAATAAGATCTTTTTCAGAAACATCGTGCCCAAAAACGGTTTTCTTAAGCTCCTCTATGTCCTCTTCTGTTAAAAGCTCATTTTTCACACATCCCTCCTTAAAAACCTATGCATCCCAGACCTTTTACTATAGAATGTAAACAAAAGAGAATAATAAAACATTAATCAATGGCATCCCTGAAACCATTAAAGCACAAAAAACTGACGCCGTTTCAAGTTTTTTTTTGGCCCGTTTTCCCTCATGAAACGAAGCTTGCCCTCTATCTTGCATCCATTTTATTTTTAATCGGAGGAACAAACGCTTTAATTTATCCTTTTCACACTAGCTTGTTGATAACCTCTCCTCATTCAGGGGCAGAAGTCATTGGGTTTCTAAGAATTATTGGGACTCTACCTTTAAGCATTTGTTTTGTTATTGCGTATAGCTGGCTCCATAATAAATTTAACAAAACAGAACTTATCAGCATAAATTATGCTTTCTTTATTATTTTTTATCTGCTTTATGCCTTTTTTATAATTCCGCACATGACGAGCTTGAATGCTTCACCTGCAAGAATTGCTCAGCATATGGCCCAGTATCCTCACATCAAGTGGTTATTTCCACTTTTAGGGAATTGGACGGCAAGCTTTTTCTTTGTTTTTACTGAAGTTTGGCTATCGGTTACGGTCTCTCAGTTTTTTTGGCAAACCGCTAACCAACTTACAAAAACAGATCAAGCGACGCGTCTATATCCCATCTTTATTATTTTCTTAGGTCTTGGAGGTATTGTTTTTTCTCTAATCCTGGATGGGTTCATAGCTTATGCCAACACGTTTAATTTTCATACAACCCTAGAAAAACTCATCTTCATTTTGCAAATTGTTACGATTATAAGTATACCTCTCGCTTTCACCATTACGATTTTATTTAATTATACTGAAATTCATTTCTCACAAATTGATAAAAAAGTTAAAGAACAAGCCAACATTCAGCCTCCATCGGTTTTTGAAGGGTTCCGTTATCTCATTCATTCAAATTATATCTTCTTTATCTTCCTAACGCTTGTTTCTTCAGAGATCATTTATCAACTCATTAATTTTCTCTGGAAGAGTGAGCTCAGAACATACGCAACAATGGCATTGTATTATAACGATTTTCTGACGAATTACGCTCTCTGGAATGGCATCGGCATTGTTATCTTTGCATTTGCCACCAAGAACTTTATTCACAAATGGGGATGGTTTACTGTCGCTTTTATGCCTCCTATTATCGGCTTAATTACTGCCATCCCTTTTCTGTTTTTATTGTTGTTTCATAGCATGCATGGTAAATATACGGTCCTTTTTAACATAAATCCTCATCATTTGCTCGCCGTTATTGGTGCCACCCAAAGCATTATGATGACGGCAGCCTTTTCATGTCTTTATTATCCTACTAAAGAGATGACCTATATCCCGCTAGATCAGAGCATGAAAGTAAAAGGGAAAGTGGCCGCTGATGTTCTTGGGGGCAGTTGTGGCAGAGCCGGGAGCGGCATTATTCAAGAAGGACTTCTTTCCTGGTCGGGAGGAATGGATCTCACAATCGTTCCCTATCTGACATGGTTAATTCTTGGACTTTTTGGAACCTGGTTTTATTCTACATACTCTCTTGGGAAGAAATACTTAAAACTGGTTGAGTTCTCTAAAAAGAAGGTTCACTAGGGACCGCATGAGGCAGCATACTCGATTTTGTCCAATTTTACAAAACACCAAACTTTTTAATTACATCTCGTTCAAATACCTATTTGACAAAAAGATGAAAAGGTGGTAATAGCGGGGCAGTTTTAAGTGGTTTTCACTTAAATCTGATTTTAACATTTAGTAGATTTTTAATAATCATTAGACCTATTCAAAGGTAATATAGAAGGATAAGATGTAATGTCTGTACAAGCGCTACCGCAGCACGATCCAAAATTTTCAAAGCTTCGCGCTGCAATTTGGCCCATACAAGGCTCGGAAATGAAGAAATTCTTGCCCATGGGCATGATGATGTTCTTTGTTTTATTTATCTATACAATTGTTCGAGACGTAAAAGACGTCCAAGTTGTGGGTTCCTCAGGTGCAGAAGCTATCAGCTTCATTAAATTCTGGGGTGTAACACCTGCCTCCATCCTTTTCGTGATCTTGTATGCGAAGCTCAGCAACGTCCTGTCAAAGGAAAATCTGTTCTATACGTGCATACTTCCTTTCATCTTTTTTTTCGGGGCCTTTGCTCTCATTATTTATCCTAACAGAGACCTTCTCCATCCTTCGACAGAAACCGTTCAAGCCCTCCAACAATCCATTCCTTCCTTAAGATTTGTTTTTGCTCTCTGGGGAACATGGGCTTATTCGATCTTTTACGTCATGGCAGAACTCTGGGGAAGCGTTGTTGTTTCTCTCCTATTCTGGCAGTTCGCCAACGAAATTACCCGGACAAATGAAGCAAAGCGTTTTTATGCGCTCTTCCCCTTACTTGGTAACGTAGCCTTGATTCTATCTGGTCAAACTGTCGTCTATTTCTCAGCCATTGGCGATCAATATCCTCCTGAGATAGATGTTTGGGGGATAAGCTTAAACTACATGATGGGAACGGTTGTGTTTGCAGGTCTTGCTATCATTGCGATTTACTGGTGGATGAACCGTTACGTCTTAACTGATCCTTATTATTATGATGAGGCAGAGAAGGGCAAAAAAGCTAAGAAAGATAAGCCAAAACTTTCCATCGTAGAAAGCTTTAAATACTTAATTTCTTCTCCTTACTTAGGATATGTTGCTCTTCTTGTTTTGGGTTATGGAATGGCAATTAACCTTGTAGAAGTCACATGGAAAAGCCAACTTAAGCTTCAATACACAACGGAAAATGATTATGGGTCCTTTATGGGGAACTTTTCGACCTTTACAGGAATTGCAACCATTGTCTTGATTTTAATGTGTAAAGGGATTGTGCGTCGTTTTGGATGGTTCACAGGCGCTGTCTTGACCCCCATTATTCTTTTAATCACAGGCGTGCTTTTCTATACTTTCGTTATCTTCCGTGACAGCCTAGATTGGCTAACTCTTGCTATGGGTGCAACTCCTGTCTTCATGGCTGTCATGATTGGAGCTGCTCAAAATATCTTGAGTAAGGGCACGAAATACTCGCTCTTCGACCCAACAAAAGAAATGTCCTACATTCCTCTTGATCAAGAGCTCAAAGTCAAAGGTAAAGCAGCTGTTGACGTGATCGGTGGACGTTTGGGTAAATCCGGTGGAGCCGTCATTCAGCAGTTCCTGCTCGTTGTGACATCAACCACCGCAACTCAAATCACAATTGCTCCCTATACCTGTACCATAATGATTATCGTCATTGGGGCATGGATATTTGCGGCCGGTGGCCTGAGCAAATTGTATAACCAAAAAGTGGATGAAAGAGAACGTGAATTAAAGGCCGCTTAAATAGCCGTACTTAAAAAATCCTCCATGATGCTATATCATGGAGGATTTTTTTGACCCGCCTTCGCCAGGTCTTCAGCGGGTAAAACTCGACGAAGAAAGGAAAGGGACAACGGGCCGTAAGCCCTTGGCGTTTCACCCTATTTTATATTATGGAGAAGCTTATGTTTGAAAACAAACTCGTCGCCGTCATCAATAAATCCTGCGAGCCAGGAGTTGCCATGAATGCGCTCGCACATATGAGCTTTGGACTGGGACAAATTGTCGATAGAGACAAAGCATTACTCTGTGACTACGTCGATAAAAATGACGTCTCTCATCCCGCTATTTCAAGCATGCCGTTTATTGTTTTGAGCGGTAATTCGAATAAGATTCGCTTAGCCATTCAAGGAGCGCATGAAAAAAATATCCTTTGTGTGAATTTCACTGATACCATGACGGGTGGAACGTACCTTGAACAACTCCAGAACACAAAGAACACAACGGAAGAAAATCTTCAGTATTATGGAGCTGTTTTTTTTGGTCCATGGGATACTGTCACGGAATTGACAAAGAAGTTTTCTCTGTGGCGGTGAGCTCTTGCCCCATTAAGGTTTCATTTCATATGAACTTATACATTCTTCCTTTGTAAAAAACGCTACCTATCAAGAATTAATTTCATAAAGAATCTAGAATTGCAAAATGCGCACCGTTTAGTGCGCATTTTGCATAATTTTAATACAGGCCTTCTAAGATTATTTTTTTAGAGTCCAGGTCGCCCTGAGCAGCCGCCTTTTCAAACCAATATTTTGCTTGAACTCTATCTCGTTTAACACCTCGACCAAACCGGTACAGGTTACCTATATTTTTTTGTGCTATTTCGCACCCTTGCGCCGCTGCTTTCTCGTATAACTCTAGCGCTAGCTTATATTTTTTTTTCTCCTGACATAAAACACCCAGATTAAGCTGAGCTCCCCTGTGTCCTTGTTCTGAGGGTCTTTGATATAGCTCCATTGCTTTTTTCTTATTTTTTTTGACCCCAGAGCCAAAGTGATAGCCCCATGCGAGACAATATTGCGCCTCTATATCTCCCTGCTCTGCGGATTTCTGATACCACTCCATCGCTTTCTTTACATTTTTAGGGACCCCCGTCCCATTATCATGCATCTGGCCTAAATTATATTGCGCCTTTGCATCTCCTTGCTCCGCAGCTGCGATGTAAAGTCTATTCGATTCAATTTCATTTTTAGGAACACCAACTCCTTCGGCATACATCCAAGCAAGTAAACATTTACCTTGCGGTATATCCTGTTTGATTAATTTTTTAATGTGCTTGAGAGCTTTTTCAGAATTTTGAGGAATACCCTCTTTGTCGAGATCAAGCAGCATACGCGCTAAAACGATTTGCGCGTCAATGTGTCCCGCATCGGCTGCTTTTTCAAACAAAGGAAGAGCCTTTTTGGGTTCTTGGATGACGACGCCCACCCCCCCTTTCTTGTATAGCATCCCAAGTTCATATTGCGCATCTGCATTACCTTCTTGAGCACCCTGTTTTAATTCCCTTTTGGGTTTAGATGGGATGAAAGCGCTTCCCCGTAGACCGGGGTCTTGTCCTTCCATGGCAAACACGTTCGTCGTTAGCAAAAATCCTAAAGCAACAACGGATCCACTGA
This sequence comes from Alphaproteobacteria bacterium, assembly GCA_035531295.1. GTDB lineage: Bacteria > Pseudomonadota > Alphaproteobacteria > UBA9655 > UBA9655 > UBA9655. Next base: position 870 of record DATKTE010000422.1, on the reverse strand, counting down.
TTTTATTATGTAAGTTCATATATTTCTCCCCATAGATTCATCAATTTATGTATTAGCTGATTAACCAGCAATTAAGACTTTGCCATGGCAAGGGTTGAAGGGCAATAGAGTTTTAGTATTTATGTCCGATATTTTGGTAAATATAAAACAATATCTAATATAACTAAACGTCAATCAAATAAATATAATTATTTACGAATATTTAGCTAATTAAATTGAGTAAAACCTGAGGGACCTTTTGGCTAATCCCCACAGGACTCCTCAGGGATACCCTCATGCCTTTAATAAGACTCACGTGGATGGATTAGACTTAAGGCAGCTAAAGCTGCTCATGATAACGGATATAGCCCTACATGGGCCCCCCGTCATCCAGTCAGCCGACTCCTTCCTAAGGGGGGCAAACCACTCAAGGGAAAGAGTCTAAAGAAGAGAATGAGGATTGCAGCTCATGATCGAGTCCTTTTCCTTCAACCACTCATCATAGGCCAATGTAAGACCCCAACTTGATCGAGGCTTGGATATAAGGTGCCTAACAGTGTCTAACTCAAGGCTGTGTTGTTGTGAAAGAGACTCAATTTGATCTAAGTTAAGTTTAGCCATTGTGACGCCTTAGAAGTTGCTTTGGTTAGCGGCGTAATCGTGTGCCAACACGCATACGTCGCGCTTTCCCAATTTGGTAGAGCTTTTTTAGTGTATGCGAATTTTCGTGAACATCAAGAAAAAGATTTAGTGAAATTTAGGGAATTGGAAATTGCTAAAAGATATGTAATTACCAACCTTTCTTGCCCCTCTGATGCACCGCGAAGTTGCCTAAAATCCAACCACTCCCTCTATTTTTGCTTAACATGTTGAAATTACAAGTCAACATTT
>DATKTE010000421.1:0-3351 GCA_035531295.1 Alphaproteobacteria bacterium | reverse complement strand
ATCCGGAAATGATGACCCCTTTCCCCTTCGAAATAAAGGACAGTGTCAACCATATGTTCAAGCACACGCGGACCTGCAATAAGTCCTTCTTTGGTGACATGACCAACAATAATAATAGTGACGCCATATTTTTTAGCAAAGCGAATCAACTCATGAGCACTCGCACGGACTTGTGAAACACTCCCAGGGGCGGCATCAAGAGATTCGACATACATCGTCTGGATCGAATCAATAACGGCTACGCGTGGACCTTGATGGAGAGATTTTAAGATGTCACCAATATGGGTTGTGGTAGCAAGATGAACCGGGGAGGTTGATACCTGTAAGCGCTTGGCTCTTAGACGTACTTGATCTGCTGCTTCTTCTCCTGAAATATAAGCGCAAGGTGTCTTCCCACTGATGACAGCAGCAACTTGTAGCATCAGAGTCGATTTCCCGATGCCCGGATCACCCCCAACCAACAGGACTGAGCCTGGGACAAGGCCCCCACCGCAGACACGATCAAATTCTTCAATGCCTGTCAAAAGACGGGGAAGGGGGGGAGAAATATCTTCGAGGGAGGAAAATTCGATCTTTTGTGCTTTAAGGGTTGTTTTCTTTTGAAAGGAATCAACGGTTGATTCTTCCACTAGGCTGTTCCAAGCGTTACACCCGTCGCATTTCCCCGCCCATTTGGGGAAACAACTCCCGCAAGCTTGGCAGACAAAGTGGGTTGATGAATGCGCCATTATGCAACGTGCCGAATATCGGTTTCAAGATGAATGGGGCCAATAGAAAGTCCTTGGATGAATTGTTGCACGTATGGGTTATCACTGTCGTTAATTTCAGTCGCTGGACCGCACCAGATGATTTTGCCGTCATAGAGCATAGCAATACGGTCACCAACATGACGCGCACTATTCATATCGTGAGTAATAGAAATGGCTGTCGCCCCTAAATCTTTAACACAATTACGGATTAACCCATTGATGACGCTGCTAAAGATGGGGTCGAGGCCAGATGTAGGCTCATCGAAAAAGAGAATTTTGGGTTGAGTTGCAATCGCTCTTGCCAAAGCCACGCGCCGTTGCATACCCCCTGAAATTTCTGCAGGAGAAAGTTCACCAACCGATTCACTTAAACCAACACAAGCTAGTTTCTGAAGGGCAATTTGTTTGGCTTTTTTTCGGTCCATCCGTTGAGCATGTATAAGGCGAAAAGCTACATTTTCCCACACGCTTAAGCTATCGAAAAGGGCTGAGCCTTGAAAAACAACACCGATATCTTGGAGGCGCTCTTCATTCTGGACCAAAGATTCTTTTAAGATCTCATTGCCATCCATCTGGATGCTTCCTGAATCTGCAGCGATAAGCCCCAAGAGACATTTAAGAAGCACAGATTTTCCCGTACCAGACCCCCCAATAATGACCAGAGATTCTCCTGGAAAGACTTCCAAATTAACACCCTGGAGGACATGTTTATGGCCAAAACTTTTATGAAGATCTTTAAGCGCAAATTTTGGGGTCATGAGACTTTCTAAAAGTTGTTTAGATAGTGGCAATCAGACATTTCGTGGATGAATTATCTCATTAAAAAATCCGAATGGGAATACATTTTAAAATTTTTAAGATAAAAATATGTGGTAAGGTCGAAGAAATCTTCATCGATCTTCTTACCACATCTTTCTTATGTAAAAAACTTACAAATCAATATTTTTGTTCCAGCTCACATTGGAAGAAATGTGTTGGAACTGGCGAGTTAGTTATCTGTTTGAAAACAAGAGTTATACTTTTCAGTGCCTTTTTTCCCGAATAGGTCTTTATGGGGACGGAACAGGTACCATGTTGTGTATACTTGCGATTACTACTATTTATTTCAAATTTGATATGACCTCCCTCTTTTAACTGACCAAACAAAAACTTTTTATTAATAGTTACATCCCCAACCATAGGTTCTATAACTGTTTTTAATGGCGACTTAGGTACACTAATCCATGCTTGTGGACCAAATTTATCACTCCAGGAATCAAAATTCGCGGTAATATTTACATATTTTGTAGCATAACAGTTAGTTGCCAAAGAAACTAAAAGAATTGCTACTAACATATATATTTTCATTGTATGCCCCCCATTGAAATATTTAGTATTAAAATATTGAAATTATTTTTCATATATACTATTATGATAAGTAAAATAAGTTAATATATGTTTAAATAATTATTCTAATGCTAGAAAAGTAGGGCCGTAAGGAAATAATTTGCGATCAGAATAAGGATTGAAGCAGATACAACGGCTGAGGTTGTGGCCTTTCCGACTCCTTCAGCGCCTCCCTTGGAATTAAAGCCGTGATAACAGCCCATCAGCGAAATGATAAAACCAAAGGCAGCGGCTTTAATAAGCCCTGAGGTAACATCTCCCAGTTCCAAAAAGTCAAACGTTTGCTTGAGATAGGATGCAGGATTAAAGTCAAGGCGGTAGACGCTGACAACATAACCCCCAAATACACCAATTGTATCTGCGATCAGAACGAGAGGTGGGAGCACGAGCATACCCGCCAAAAGGCGAGGGGCAATAAGATATTTTTGGGGGTTTGTCGAGAGAGTCACCAAAGCATCGATTTGCTCGGTCACGCGCATGGTTCCGATTTCAGCAGCCATAGCTGCGCCTACGCGACCTGATATCATAAGGCCCGCAAGGACAGGGCCGAGTTCTCGCGTCATAGAGAGAACTACAACGCTCGCAATGGCATTTTCAGCATTAAAGCGCGAAAATCCTGTATAGCTTTGAAGGGCGAGAACCATCCCTGTAAAAAAAGCTGTTAATCCAACAACCGGCAAAGATAAATAGCCGATCTCCCAAAACTGACGCAATATTTGACGTATATAATAGGGGGGCTGAATGCCTTGAATGAGTGAATAAATCAAGAACAAGACCAATCTGCCCGTTGAGGCTAAAAAGTCCAAAAAGATTCGACCAACACTCGAAAGGGCCCACGTCATCAGGCTGCTCCTCTATTATTTTGGGTATTGATATAAAAGCGCTCAAAGCGATTACCAATACGGGTGAAGAGTTCCCAAGAAACAGTCCCTGCCATCTCAGCAAGTTTATCAGCCCAAATATTATCTCCAAACAATTCAACCCAATCCCCAGGATGAATTTTACGAGAAGGCACATCTGTTATATCAACTGTGAGTAAATCCATGGAAACCTTTCCTACGACTGGCAAGTAATGTCCGTCGAAATAGACTTGCCCGCGATTGCTAAGGCTTCTTAAATAGCCATCCGCATATCCTACACCGACCGTTGCAATTCGAGAAGGTCTAGACGCTATAAACGTAGCATTATACCCGATGGATTCGCCTTGAGCGACTTC
>DATKTE010000420.1:0-5783 GCA_035531295.1 Alphaproteobacteria bacterium | reverse complement strand
TACAATTGACACAGTAATTTTTTATATTCAAGCAAAGTGATTTCCTTGGTAATAATCTTTTTTAAAAATTCAATCTGCTCTATTTGTTGATGGTATTGACTTGTCGAATCTTTTAATGAGTGTAATAAGTCCATTTGTGCCCGCGCCCTATAGATAAATCTATTCCCGATCTGATTTAATTCTTCATCAATTCATAAACAAAATCGAGGTTAAAATGTTGCCATACATACACGATCCTGGCCTTCCTCTTTAGTGCGACATAAGGCATATTGAAAAATCTCATAAAATTTTAGACCTTTAGCTTAGTCCCAAACAAAATAAAGAAAAAGCTATGGATCTCAATACCCTTCTCACTCAATATAAAAGCTAGTACCCTGGAACTTAGCAAGAATAAAATGTTTTGTTCAGATAATTCTGGGGATGATCATCGCAAGCAATGTTCAGCAACACAAGTGTGCCCTTGGGTTTACAACTCCTGCTAAACAAGACTCCACGTGCCGTAGAATTCAAAATTTCCTTGGTAAATTCATCTTTGATCCCGCCGACATCGCGCATGCTCTTGCTGAAATTTGAAAACTCAAAGGACATCTGCATCTCGCTATAGACCGCACAAACTGGAAGTTTTGGTGTATAGATATTAACCTTTTTGTTCTGGCAGCGGTCGTCTCAAAGAAATTTTCGATTCCTTTATTTTGGAAAGCATTTCCCAAAAAAGGAAACTCAAACGCAACAGAACGTATTGATATACTTCAGAGCTTCATCAAAACTTTTGGCGTTGAACGTATTGGATCTTTAATGGCGGATAGAGAATTCATAGGCAAAGTTTGGATTGATTTTTTGGTCCGCAAAAAAATTCCATTTTTTATTCGAGTCAAAGAGAATAGATTGGTTGAATGGGGACAGGATCCATCGTCATCTTTGTCTATACCGGATACATAGGTAACATTTTTTCTTTGAACTTGGGCTAAAACAAAATGCTTCATGCCTCCCCTCTAATCCCCCTTGATTTGAGTGACGGTACCGGCTAAGGTTTCCCGTGTGCCCGCTTGGTGGAATGGTAGACACAACAGACTTAAAATCTGTCGATCGAAAGGTCGTGCCAGTTCGAGTCTGGCAGCGGGCACCACGAAAGCCTCTTCCCTCCCTTTTCAAAAAATGCTAAATTACACAAAAAGGGAGAGCCATATGAAATGGTCTAATACATCAACACAATGGGGGGCGGTTACCCAACTTTTCCACTGGGGAATGCTTCTTCTCTTTATCGTTCAGTATACTCTTGCTTACGCAATGGTAGATATGCCCGACTCCGATCAAAAGTGGGCTCTTTTTGCATGGCATAAGCAAATTGGTGTAACTCTTCTTTTTCTTGTGTTTCTGCGCTTGTGGTGGAGGGAGAGAAATGTTATCCCGAAAAATTCTGAAAAATCACCTCGATGGGATCATATTTTAAGCAAATCCAATATTTGGATCCTCTATATCTTGATGTTTTGTTTTCCTCTTACGGGTTTTTTATTCTCTGTTTTAGGAGGGAATTCTGTTAGTTATTTTGGCCTTTTTACCATCCCAGCTTTTATGAAAGGGCCTAATAGCTATGCAGAAGCTTTTTTGACAGCCCATATTGTGATCTCATATGCTCTTTATGTTTTTGTGGGTCTTCATATTCTTGGCGGGCTTTACCACTACTTCATTGTAAAGGATAAAGTCCTTCAGAGCATGCTGCCTTAGGCAGGATGTATTTTAAAGAAGCGATCATTCAAAACGTAACAGATAAACCCGCTTAGAAGCCCCAATAGAATGGCTATAAATGTCGTTCCACACAATGTGTCAAGATAGGAAGCCCAAAGAAGAGTGGTGATTCCGCCAAGTAAGGTAGCCCCCCAAACAAGGGGTTGGGTATTATACAGCCACTGAAAGAGGATATACATGAGAAGGCCACTCGCACCGAGGACTGTTACACTTAGAACCAACGAATTCATAAAGGCGCCGATAAGAAATGAGAAAACGATAACCTCACAAGCAAATATTAAGTAAACGGGCATGCCTTCCTCCAGGATAGATCTCATTGTATTATACACCAAATTGAGAGAAATTTAGAGAGCAAGATTAATCAAAAGGCAAAGGTATAAATGAAGAAATTAAGGAAAGGGGGTATCGTGGCATCTGTATTAGCATTAATAGCTCTCCCCGCATTGGCTGAAATCACTTCAGTCAAAACGATGAACGAGGTACAAACGAAAATTGAAGACATCCTAAAAACCCAAAAAGCAAAAGATGTTTTGGTGGCTTTTGATATTGATATGACCCTGACTCAGCCTAATCATCCGGCCGTGTATTATCCAGCCATAAAAAAATATGTGGATGTTTATAAGAAAATTCTAGGTGAACTCACGCCTGAACAAAAGGATCTTGCCGCAACCTTAACAACCCAGATCGTTCCTCAAAAATTGGTGGAAGAGGAAACCCCTCAAATTATCAAAGCTCTCGAGCAACAAGGCATAAAAGTCATCGCCCTTACGTCTTCCCTTGCAGGACACATCAAGGGCTATAAGGATCAAGTGATTGTCCTTCGAAAAGACCAACTAAACAAGATGAATCTAGATTTTTCAAATAGTTTTAAAGATTTCATCAACGTTGCAACATTTTCTGAGTTTAGAAAATATGCTGGTGGCTATCCTATGTTCTATGATGGCATTTTATCAGCAAACGGCGAAAGTAATATTTCTAAGGGTGAAGCCCTCAATACTTTGTTGGATCACATAAGTAAAGTTGGTAAGTCCAGCTATCATCCTAAGGTCGTCGTTATGATCGATGACAAAAAGAAACATCTAGAAGATGTTGAAAAGCACTTGAAATCCTTAGACCCATCAATTCAGTTCGTGGGCATTGAATACGAAGGGGCTTATACTTATGCTCCCCAAGATATTTCAAAAGAAGATTTTCAGAAGTTTTGGCAAGATTTAGCAAACCAAGCAAAGTCGAAATGATCACTATGAGTGCAGATGGAAAAAAGCGCTGTTTTGGGGGACAGCCGGGTAAGGAATTTTATGCCCAGTACCATGATTATGAATGGGGCGTCCCTTCCCATGATGATCAACATTTGTTTGAGATGCTTATTCTTGAAGGCGCTCAAGCAGGACTCAGCTGGGAAACGGTTCTTAAAAAGCGTGAAGGGTATCGCAAAGTTTTTCATCAATTTGATCCTCATAAAGTCACAAGGATGAGTGATGCTGAACTGGAAGATTTACGCCAAAACCCAGCCATCATTCGTAACCGATTAAAAATCTATAGCGCCAGACAGAATGCTCAAGCCTACCTCCAGATTCAAAAGGAATTCGGGTCCTTTGATCGCTACGTTTGGGGTTTTGTAAATGGAAGCCCTATCCGATCCCATCGAACGGCATTGAAAGATATTCCCGTCAAATCCCCTGAGAGTGATGCCTTATCAAAAGATCTAAAACAACGAGGAATGATCTTTGTAGGCTCAACCATCATTTACGCCTATATGCAAGCTGTAGGGTTAGTTAATGATCATCTTACAGAGTGCTGGTGCTATGGGACGACTGCCTGATCAATGAATTTAGGGAAGGAAGGAATGAAAAGTTTACTCATAAATACGTGTCAATTTTTGGCAGAAAAGTATAAAGAACATGCCTACTAAAAAACCGCTTCCATCATTCGAGTCAGCCTACCATGTCTTAGCTTTGGATATCGAAACCAGTGGCTGTTCTTTGAAGAAGCATGGCATTGTGAGTATAGGAGCGAGTCTCCAAGACAAAAATTCCAATGAACTTGATTCTTTTCAAATAAACGTGACTCTTCCAGAGGGGCACACCTATGAGGAAAGATGTGTAAAAGAGTTCTGGTCTGAAAACAAAAAAATATATGAATTTGTTCAACAAAATGCTGTGGCCCCTTCGATTGCTATGGGAAAATTTTGTACTTTTTTAAGGCAAGTTGAGACTCGTTATCCTGAACTAATCGTTGTTTCCGATAATCCAAGCTTTGATGTTGCTTGGTTAAATCTGTACTTGAGTGAATACACAGATAGGTTGCCCCTCAATTACACAGAAGATAATACCTACCGCATCATATGGGACACTTATTCCATGCAGAAAGTCTTGACGTGCGAGAGAGGGGATTTTGAGTCGAGCTGGGAATTGCCCGAAAAACTTGGGTTTAAGAGCAAATGGCCCGCCGATCACAACCCCTTAAATGATGCGAGAACAATTGCTGATTTCTTTAATCAAACAGTTAAGGAAATGTAACTACTCACCCATCCGTGTCATCCTTGGCAAGAAAAGGTTGATTTTTCGAAGAAAAAGCTTACCTTTTCTTGGCCGAGGATCTCTCGGACTATAAGATCCTCGGTCAAGAAATGCTAATGTTTTCCCTTGGAAAACAAAACATTTCTTACCAAGGATGACACCGTGTGTGGGGCAGGGTGAGTAGTTACAAGGAAATGAAGGATAACTTTATAAATATTATCAAAATGGGATGATAGATTGATTTTTGAGATGTTAATATTACGGTAATATAAAATGTTTATAATAATCAGAAAGGAGACTCTCATCATAACCTAAGGACAGGCCATGATAAGCATTCGAAAATCGGACGATCGAGGGAAAACCCAGCTAAGCTGGCTTGATAGCAAACATAGCTTCAGCTTTGCAAATTACTTTGATTTGGATCATATAGGATTTGGGACACTCAGAGTTATTAACGAAGACAAGGTGGATCCCGCAGCTGGGTTCGATACACATCCGCACAGCAATATGGAGATCCTGACTTATGTATTGGAAGGAGAACTCTCACATAAGGATACCCTTGGTACAGGCTCAATCATCATCCCCGGCGATATACAGCGCATGTCAGCGGGCAGTGGGATCTCTCATAGTGAATCTAACCCCCTGAGCGATGCGCCTGTTCATCTCCTTCAAATTTGGATTATCCCTGAAAAAGAAGGTCTGCCCCCTTCCTATGAACAGAAAAATTTCATCGAGAGACGCAAACCTGGAAAACTGACGCTTCTTGCCTCTCACGATGGGCATGACGACAGCCTAACCATCCATCAAGATGTTTCGCTCTATGTGCTCGACTTAGATCCAGGTCAGTCATTTACCTATAATTTGGAAGAGGGTCGTTTAGCTTGGGTGCAAATGGCACGTGGCAAAGTAGATCTTAATGGAAACATCCTAGAACAAGGCGATGGAGCCGCCATAAACAACGAGAAAACGCTCGAATTCCTAGCCGAGAATAAGGCAGAAATCCTTATTTTTGATCTTACCAAGTAAGTGACAGTCAGTATTCTTAAGTTGTTTAAGTTCCGACATTTTGATATATTTCTATATAATAACAAAAAAAGGGAGAATTAATTATGCGATTATCATCTATTTCTGGTGCAACTGGAGTCATTTTCATCATTCTGGGGCTACTTTCCATCATTTTTCCACTCTATAGCTCTTTAGGTGTTGAAATATTTTTTGGAGCTCTTTTCCTTTTCGGTGGGATTTTCCAGCTCTTTGGGGCTTTTGAAGATAAGCACCGTGAACATTATATTTGGAATTTCGTCATTGGAGTGTTCTACATTCTTGCAGGAGTATACCTTTTAAGTAATCCAATCGGAGGACTTTTATCTCTTACAGTCGTCTTAATTATTCTCTTTTATATACAAGGCTTTTTAACTGTTTTTTACGGCTTTAATCAACGTGGAATACCTCAAAAGCGCTTCTGGATTGTCTTGAATGGCCTTATAACCATAGCGATCGCATCTATTCTTCTTCTAG
>DATKTE010000419.1:0-5220 GCA_035531295.1 Alphaproteobacteria bacterium | reverse complement strand
CTGGATCAACTATGTTGTTTGTGTAGCTAAAGGCTTAAGCTTAGCATTAGCAATGACAATAATTTTACGCATGAGAGCGGTTAGAGCGACCATTTTCTGTTTTCCTCTGCTTATAAGATTATCATAAAATGTTTTCAGATGAGAATGAGAGTTTCGCGCAGCCATGGCGGCTAAAAACAAAGTCGGTTTAATAGAATCGCGTCCTCGCCCTGTATGACGGTATCCGTGGAACTTCCCACTATCATTGGCTCTTGGGGCGACACCTGCAAGTGACGCCACCTGCTTTCGAGTTAAAGTCCCTAACTCTGGTATTAAGGCAAGTAGATCTTGTGCCGTAATCTCTCCAATACCGGGGATAGTCTTTAATACTTGTGCACGTGCAAGAAAGGTAGGATCAGAATTGATGAGCGCTTCAATCTGTTTTGTGATTTGAGTGATTTGATCAGTTAAAGTCTCGATCATAAACTCACAGCTGTTTTTCACGACTGAAGCTTCAGGGGCTTTAACTCGATTCTTTTCAGCCACCAAGAATTGCTTCAGATCCTTGCGACGTTGAACTAATGCATAAAGAGTGCTTTGCTGCTTAGAAACGGGTGTAAAAAGTTTCAAGCGGTCATGGCGTTCAAAACCATAAAGGGCTAAAGCTTTAGCATCCAGAGAATCTGTTTTAGCGGTGTTTCCAAACGAGCGAATAAAGCTTTTCACTTTGCGGGTATTTGCACGATGAACACGAAAGTTTTTGTCACAGAGAGCTAGTAATAATTCCATCTCATAACCGCCTGTTGTTTCTAGGACAACTAAAGAGCTTTGCAGATGCGATTTGGAGTCTTTCAGAAAGGTACGAATCCCTTTGGCGTTATTTTCGTATTCTTTACTTAACTTATTGCTGTGCATTGCGACAACAAAAGTAAATTTTCCGATATCTATTCCGATAAAATTTTGATAATGTGACATGTGTTTCTCGAGGGTTTAAGAAGTTATAATTATTTCAGATTGTAAACGGGAGCATAAAAATGTCCCATGCAACTATCCAAACGTCTCGAGAGTTCGGGCTAGAGGACCTTTATCCAGACGGTTGTAAAACCGATTGCTTCACGGTCTCTCACGCCCGCGATATTCTCTCATTCATGAATGAGAGAATATCTTTCTCTCTTAATCCTCTTATAGCATACTTTAGACTTACAATTGCTTCGGCCACTCTGTGGCCTCGCAAAGACGGATAGGCGGAACATCAATGACGAAAACAGGAAAAATTTTCACCAATGACGACTGTGTGACACATACTTGCTTCCCCACCTCGTCTTTGCGAGGCTCTGTAAGAGCCGAAGCAATCCAGATTTGAGTTTACTTCTTTTTTAGATTTCTTATTTCCCCGACACTAGTGCGCCTTCGCGAGGATGACAAACGTTGTGATGTAAGTAATTATATCATAAGAGTTTTTTAAATATGTCAGGTGTTAAGATTTTTGCCATCATTACGGACCTAACATCGCTTGCACAAAAGGCGGTCGCTTAGGGAATTCTTTACCTTTTTAAGAAATACTCAAAGGATAAAAGCCCAAACAACGAAGGTCTTCATGGCAGAAAAAACGTCCCTCACGCTTTTGGCATGCCTTATTTCCTTTCTGGGTTATTTTGGGGGGTCAATTTATATTGCAGCCCTTCCCGAATTAAGTCAGGTATTTCATGTGCCATCTGGTCTTATCAAATTTAGTATAAGCATCTATTTCATAGGTCTGATGATAGGAACAATTTGCTCTGGCCCTTTTGCTGAGCTTTTTGGGCGGATGCGAGCTCTCACATTTTTCCTTGTTCTTTCTTTTATCTCTGCTCTTATTTGCGCTTTTTCTCCTGCCATTTCTTGGTTCTTGCTGGGCAGAATCCTTGAAGGAATTGGGAACGCCGGAGGGCCAATCCTTGTCATGGCTATTGTTGCAGACCACTTTGAGGGGCCTTTTTATCATAAACTCATATCATTTGTAATCATTATGGTGAGCCTTGCGCCTGGTGCGGCTCCTATTTTTGGCAGTATTATTTTAGAGTATTTTGACTGGAGAGTTCTTTTCTTTGTTGTGGCGGTTTTGGAGGCTATAGCTTTGGGATTTTGGTTATATGTAAGGCTTGAGCCTATGCCCGTGCAGCGGAAAATTGCAGAAACACTCAAAGAATATGTCTTTTTTTTAACACATCCCTCCTTTAGATATTATTTGCTTATGATTGGGAGTTTATATGGAACGTTTTATGTTTTTATTGTCTTAAGCCCTTATATTTTCCGTCTTCACTACGGTTGGCGCATTATTGATTTTGCTTGGATTGGCTTGGCTTTAGCTTTTGCAAACAGCTTGGGGGCCTTTTTAAATAAAGAATTGATTGAAAAGATGACCTGTCAAAAAATACTACAGATTGGATTTGCAGTTATGACGTCTGCTTTTCTGTTGCTTCTTTTTTTTGGAATCCCCACGCATGCCTTATGGCTTTTGGGAATGGTATCCCTGTTTTTCTTCGGGGATAGTCTTATTTCCGCTTGTCTTACAACAGATGCTTTGAAGTTAGGTGTTCACTATACAAGTTTGGCCGCATCGCTCGTTAACCTGTCCAAGGTTACCCTTGTCTCTATTGTCTTACTTATGGTCCCCTTTCTTCCTGAAACGCTTGGGACTGTCATGCTTTTTATATTTGCAACGCTTCTCGTCTGCTTATTTGGGTATTTTAAAATTCGTAAGTCCTTTTAAATTTCTTCCTCCCAAGGAAAAACAATCCAAGTATCTTGGCTTACTTCTGTCATAAAACTATCCACATGGTCTTTCCCATGAGGTTTAGCATAAATTGCTGCAATATGAGCTTTAGGGAGCATATCCCTGACAATCTTTGCCGTTGCGCCTGTATCGACGAGATCATCCACAACCAGCCATCCTTTCCCTTGGTTTTCTATATGACAGGATTTAAGGATAATGGGGTCGATTTGTTTATCATCTTCATCATAACTCGCGATGCTGATCGTATCGATCTTTCGAATTCCCAACTCGCGCGCAACGATTGCAGCTGGCACGAGTCCTCCTCGTGTGATGGCAATCATACCATTCCAGTTCTGGCTTTCATTAAGGCGCCAAGCAAGTGCGCGAGCATTGCGGTAAAATTCTTCCCAATTAACAGGATATCGATAGGACATTCTTAATTTCCTTTATTTGAATTAAACTCGTTTCTTCCGCCATCTAAAAATAAGATAGGCAATTCCCCCTCCGATAACGACAAGGCCGAGAATAATTTGAGGCAAGAGATGAAGTTGATCCATAATAAGATGAGCAAAAAAGTAAGCGATGACGCAGCTTCCGACCGACCAAATCAGTGCTGCAATAAAATTTAAAATGAGGAAGCGCTTCATTCCAACACCACTGCTGCCAATAATGACGGGGCTAATGATTCGAATTCCATAAATAAAACGAAAGCTTAGGATAAAGAGAGTGTCATAGCGGTGTAAGAGCTGAAAGGCCTTATCCGCTCGTGTTTTGAATGAGGGGAATTTGTCAAGGACATGGCTTCCGTAATGACGACCGACGTGATAAAGTGCTTGATCGGCAAGAAGTGTGCCCATAAAAGAAACAATAATAATCTTTGGGAGGGATAAATATCCCTCGTGGGCAAGAAATCCTGCCACAAAAATAATGGATTCCCCCTCAATCATGGATCCTAGGAAAACAGCAAAATAACCCCAAGTTTCAATAAATTCTTGCAAAGATGGACTCTCATCATGTGTTGAATGTGACTCTTAAAACAATGTATACGTCATATGGTCAACAAAATCCAGTTTTTGTTGTTATATAAATATAATTATAGGAAATATTATGCAGTTATTTTTCTTTCGTCTTTTAATTCTGTATTTCTCTCTATGCGCGCCCGCTTTTGCAAAAACACCCCCTGAAGTGAAAGAGGCTTTAAGACATGATCGGAAATGCTTATCCGTTGCAAAAAAGGCCTTTAAGAAAGGGTTTGAGCGAGAGTTTCATGAATATTTGCTTCAAAAAGAGCCCCTTAAGGGTACAGTGGATTGGAGTCAGTTTGATTTTTCAGACGATCAGCAATATGGTCAAGCACAAAGTGTTTACCAGGCTATCTATAATTATTTTAATAAAATCATTGAAAAACTGGGCGAGATGGAAACGGATTCTGACGATGGTTATCGAAGTGAAAGACACAAATTTACACTCTTCAAACAAGAATTAGATATATGCTTCTTTGCACTTAGGGAGGCCAAGAGAGACCCTTCCCAATGGTAGAGAGTAAATCTAAAAATTTGTTTCCCTTTTTAAAAATGCCTTGTAAATTCGAAGTTGGAGTTCGAATTTACAAGGTAAAACTATTTTGATTTAGGTAATTATCACGTATTTTTTAAACCCTTAATCTCTCTTTTCTGTTTCTTGCTTTTCACAATCCTTTTTGCACTCACGACAAGCATCAGCACACTTTCTGGCGGAAGAGGCACAAATTTTGGCATGCTCATGATTAATCTTATCACATTTTTTTGCGGTTTCATCGCAGTAGTTAGCACAAACTTCGTAAAGATCTGAGCTACAGAGACCTCTGGCTGTCTGTCGACCGACTACGTTACAAACCTCAGAGCAAGAAACTGCCCATTCATGGCCGTGAACATGTGCTTCGGAAGGATTAAATCCTTCAAACGCAAATCGGTCACAAGCTTTGACGCAATCTAAGCTCGCGTCGATACAATCTTTATAAATCATTTTTCTCTTCCTTTGATCTGAGTTATCTCACCGTATGATGGGATTTCTACCCAAGAATAGAAGGGGAATAGTAAAGGATTGGTTAAGACTTTTCTTCCACTTTTTCTGATGCGATGGGCAGGTCTACCAGAAAGGTTGTGCCTTGCTTTTCCGTGCTTTTAAACTCAATCTTGCCTCCCAAGGATTGAGTAATTTGTTGAGCAATGTAGAGTCCTAACCCAGATCTTTCTTGCGCTTGACCCGGAACTTTAAAATGCTTTTTAAAAATGTTTCTATGATATTTGATAGGAATCATAGGTCCAATATTGCTGATGGAGAACTCAATAAATTTCTTTTTTTCACGGATTTTAATTTTTACAATGGTGTCTGGATAAGCATAATGAATTGCATTACGAAGTAAATTACTGAGTAGGGTTTGTATTTGATTCGGATTTGCCTTGAGTGTGCTTAAGTAAGGAGGCTCTTCAAAATGAATCAGGACT
>DATKTE010000418.1:0-4139 GCA_035531295.1 Alphaproteobacteria bacterium | reverse complement strand
AATCCTTCGATATACCTTTTTCTTTATCTTGCCTAACCATAGCCATCAACAGACCCCATCCAGCTCCTCGTTCTTTAGGATCAGTTGGTATTCTCGCTCTGTCGACTTCCCAAAGTAAAAGATACCTTCCCATGATTTCCTCCTCCTTTTATTATGATTTTCTGGTTGTTGAAATGGAATAAGTAACGCCAAAAATAAAGCCCCCAAAGAGGTATAATACCCACTGGAGGCGGTGTATCGGCATCTTCAAGGGACCGTTTATCATGATTAATCCTGAAGTTTAGATTATGAAAGATACCTATTAACAATTTGGGGATTCTTATTAATTAGTATGCCACAAAGGAAACAAAAAGCAAGACTGAATTATTAGGTAGAAAATACGGATGGAAAATACCAATTATTGAAAAGGCGGGGGGAGTCAATCTTTATTCTTCACCATTCCCCATAATGACGTGAATAATGAGGGCCTTACCCCTCATCTTTGATGCTGATATCAAATCCTTAGTTAATAGTTTAGGTTTGATCCAAAATTCAGGTTTGCCCCAAAATTCACTTAAGGCTTTGCTTTCATAGCCATTACATTATATATTGCTGGTAGTGTTGTAAGTGAGTGGGGATCACAGGAGTCAAGGCGTTTCCCTGTCCTTCTTTCCCATTCAGTTATTTCCTCAGCCATTAATCTAATAATATCGCCATAGTCAATGGTTTTAAAAACTCCCCTCCATTGTGTATTATCAACAGGAAGAGCCACTTCTGGAAGTACAGCAAATAAAACTTTACTTGCAGCTACCAGTCCTAAAGTGTTTTTTCCCATACACAGAGACACCAATTTTTTAAACATTTCCCAAAGCTCTGAAGCCACCTCATTTTGGGCTGGGCGGAGTATTTCAATGAGTACTCTGGCCCGATCTTTCTTATGTAAGTCTAGAAAATTTCTCAGTTTTACTGCATTATTGCCAATCCCTTCCCAGCAAGCAGCTATTTGTCCGTTTGGATCCTTAACCCTACCAACCAAATATTTAACTCCTTTAAAAGGGCCAGCACGTGTCATTTTGAAATTCGGCATTAGTGTTGCCACATTTTTAAAAAAGATTTCCTTGTTTATCCCTTTACGAGAATTATTTATTATTTCCCAAACCGTTGCGTTGTAGCTTTCTCCAAAACCTGCGATACATTTTTTGATATAGTCGGATTTGAGAGAATTACTTAGATTGTCAAATAGAATATTCATTTCGAGGAAGCCTCAAATAAGATGTTAAATGAGTCAAGAGCTGGCTTGACCTCTTTTACGAATCAGATGTACCGATTTTAGCTCAAGGCTGTTTTGGGTAAAATATTAACCTCATCAATCCCTGACTGGTGCAAGAGGAATGCAAACGAATCATTATCCGTGACGCCTGTGGAGGCCCACGGACAAGCCCGTGGCACCACTTAGTTTCGCCGATTCGCTTCGCGAACAGCGGGACTTAGTGGCACGACATCCCGCCCGCCTCGCCTGAGCGAGAGCGATGGCGGGCAGGCCCGACCGTAATCCCGACCACAAAAGGTCGGGACTAAAGCCGTGGCTTTCTGCGGTCGGGGTAAAGCCCTTCATTTCGTATTTCCCGGAACGATTTACTATCTAACAACTGTCAAAAAAAGACTTTATTACTTTACCGGGGAAAGAAAATTCACTATTGAGGCTTGCCCGCCGTCTTTGTGTAGGGCCTGACCCCCTCCCCTCTTGTTCTTTCATTGCCTTGACGATTTGAGTTATTCAACATAGCCTGCCCAGTTAAATTGTCATTGATTTTATTTAACCGGGGTCAACAACGTCCCGGAATTCATGAGCAACAGCCTGGCAAGGGCTGTCCCCGATATCTTTATTGCAGTAGCCACCGAAAGCCTAACGGCACTGCGCCGGCTCTCTACTCTACCCCTTCCTCTATTTTCACCAGCTTATTGAAGTTGCCCTTGAAATTCCGTGGTCTAATGCATCAACTCTTTTCCAGCCTTTTTGGGGTGATGCATAGCACGTTTCTTCTTCGCAATCTCTTTGAGTTTCGCGCTTTGCTCGACTGTCAGAACATTCTTCGCATCAATGGAAGCCTTAATCTGAGCAATTTTCAAGTCCCCTTCCAAGGATGCTATCTGCTGGATCTTTTCCTGCGCCTTTTGAAGGTCGACTTCATCCTCACCTAGCAGCACATTCAATTCAAGTTCTGCGATGGAACGCTCGGCGCCCCTCTGGATGACTTCCTTTTGAAGGGCAAACCAAATCTTCTGGATGGATTTTACCTGGTCTTCTTCGAGTTTCAGTTCATCCGCTAAGGACAGCAACATTTCGGGAGTGGGCATCTTATGCATTTCCCCCATCATCGGTTGCATCATGGGCATCTGGCCCATCATTCCACCTTGTCCGCCCATCATGCCCCCTTTCATCATGTGACTAAACATCGGGCACATCATACCACCCTGCATCATTCCACCTTGTCCACCCATCATCCCTTGCATCATGGGCATCTGCATGCGCTGCTCTTCTGTTTTCTGTTCTGCCTCTTGAGCGGTGACTATGCCTGAGAAGGCAGCGAATAAAAGTACTGTTGTTAGGGTTGCAACAAACGCTTTCATTGTTCCTTACCTCCACTCTTAATTTTGCGTTCTGTTAGGGAGACAATCTCCCATCATCTCGGATGCGGTAAAAATTGATATCATCCGATTTCTTTCTCTTGGTATACAAGCTCGTTCGGTTCGTTTTCCCCTTCTCTTCCTCATACCATGCCCCTGTTGATAATAGCCCAAAACCAATAGAAGTCAATTCCACAAAACAGAGCAGGGCAAAATCAAGCCGAATTCAAAACAAACTCTACAACATTTCAGATACTTATTTTGGTCCGGCCTCAATATCATCAATAGATCGAAGTCTGGCCTAGTGACCATCTCATGGCCGCATCATTCACAGGAGAGATAATCCACGTTTCGAGAGCCCTAGCCCAAACCCTTGACACCTGGCTGCTAAGTTCATTCAGAAACTACGTCCCGTCTCATCATGTACACGTACATAGTCTTTTGTCCTGTTTTTAGTTATAGACCCCTTCATCCCTATTTCTCAGTTGGGCGGCTTTTTAAAAAAGATGTCGAAACTTTTAGTAGCTGCATCCTCATCAGCGTAAACGCTGTCGTCTGTCAGCACAAGAATGGCCACCACCACTTTAATCCCGCACATTGTGCCTTCAGTCAGGTGGCCACCTAGCGTGAGGATTTTGTCATTTTCAACGGTTGAGGCCGAGAAATGAGCATGAACTTCCACATCGCCACTATTTTTGGGCGCAATCCATCCCACCAAAGACACCAACTCCATGGGCCTTTCCACTTCCAAATAGAGTCGATCTTCCGGGGTTACAGGATAACTTTCAGGAAACCATTTGAGATTACGAAAAACCGCCTTTTTCAGTGCCCCTAATCCAGAAACGATCACCCCTGCTCGGGTTCCCTCAGCTTTCACTGCCTTCTTGATAGCCATCAAAAGGTCTGCACCAGGCTTTGCTCTGAACTGCGTCAACTTTTGAAAATTTTGAGATCCAATGCATTCAATTAATTCCATTTTCTTTATATCTCCCTCTCCTCCAAATAATTAAGACCTGCCCCCCCCCTTAACCTCATCAAATCCCCTGCTGCTGGGAGAGAAACGCAAACCAATCTTTATCTGTGATGCCGGTGGAGCCCCACGGGCAAGCCTGTCGAGAGCCTCCAGGTCGAACGACCCGTGGCAACACTTAGTTTCGCCGATTCGCTTCGCGAACGGGGACTTAGTGGCACAACATCCCGCCCGCCTCGCCTGAGCGAGAGCGATGGCGGGCAGGCCCGACCGTAATCCCGACCGCAAAATGCAGGGAGGAAAGCCGTGGCTTTCTGCAGTCGGGATAAAGCCCTTCATTTTGTATTTCACTGAGTTAACAAGGGCCAAGCGTAGCCCCTTTATATGACGCAACATGAATCAAACAAAGACCCGTTTATTAATAATCTCAGCGAAGCAGTCTTGTGCGAACTCCTAGCTTGCGGGCAGACTGCAATAGCCGCTGATCGGCCGTTATGAGTTCAAGATTGTTCTGCGCAGCAACAGCCAGATGAAGCGCATCCAAGGTTCTCAAAGGAACTGC
>DATKTE010000417.1:0-14852 GCA_035531295.1 Alphaproteobacteria bacterium | reverse complement strand
TTGTAAGCGGGAGCACAAAGTGTTCCAAGCAACTATTCAAACGTATCGAAGGAATAGGGACGGAGAACTTGATGACGGCGGTTGTAAAACCCATCCCGGAACGTTCGTCCGCACCCGGCCCAGCACCTCCTGTCTAGACAGGAGGTGCTGGATGTCTTCCTTCTTAATGTAAAGTTATAACAGGTTTCCAACTTACAATCCCGGAATTTAGAAAATCATATCGGGCACAGCCCGGTTTAGATTTTCTTAATGTCGGGGACCCAGAACTTTCTGTGATTCAAAGATCTCTCTAGGTCCCGGATATTAAAAAACCCTAACGCTCCCCCCCAAAATTAATTGCGAAGCCCCGGATTTAATCCGGGGTAAATTCCGGGATGACGCACTTGGGGGTTCGTCAGTTTATTTTTCCTAACTGGTATAACTTTGTGTTTTTTTGCATTTTTCTGGATTCTCGCCTTCGCGAGGATGACAAACGAGGAACAGCCTTTGTTGCAGTTCACTCAAATGGGTAAAAAATCGGTCAGGTGCCAAGGACTGAAATTTATGACACTTAGAAGAGCAGTTTTTAAAAATGGATGCAAGATAGAACGAGGTTGGTAGACTCAATAAACCTCATGATGCCTGGATTACTTCGGGCTGTCGCCCTCGCAAAGACGAGCGGGGGACGTTTCCCTGTGTCGTCTTCGCGAGCCCCCCTTTGGGGGCGTGGCGATCCAGAAATAAGGCATTTTCATTGACGATGGGTAGACTTTTTCTTTAATGAACAGGTCTTATCTTAAAAAAAACCACCCTCTAAGCAGAGCCTTCCGGTGAGAAGAGCCCTACTTTGAGGGTGGTCTTTAAAAAAGCCTCAAAAGTGAGGCCTAAAACATTTACCGCAACTTAAGATTGACAGCAGAGGTTTTACCCTTATTGCTTGCTAATTCAAAGCTGACTTTTTGGCCTTCAGCCAAGTTGGAAATCCCTGAGCGTTCAAGCTCAGTGATGTGAACGAATACATCACGTGTACCGTCTTCCATTTGGATAAAGCCGTAGCCTTTTGTGGGGTTAAACCATTTTACAGTGCCGTTTTTCATTTCTATATCCTTTGATAGGCGTTAACTAATTGAGTTCTCAACAAAAAGCGTAAAAATTCCATCCAGTACCAGGTTTTACTCATATTAGGAGGGGGAGCTGAGGGTAAGAAGAAGAAGGCATAAAGTCTATCTTAGTTTCTTACGCAGAGCACTTCATCTCTACGATTTTTATCCTTAAAAGAAGTTTTAAACTCAATATCAATATAAGGACTTTTTTTAAAAACGCAACCCTTAAGACGGAGAAGCCATTTTCGAGAAGGAATGCATATAAGGGAAGTGGTCAGAAGCATAGAAAAGAAGGATGAGGCAAGGGAGGCACGCAAAAGTTGTAAAAGTGAAAAAGAGAGGCCAGGGGAGAATATCTGCAAGAAAACCCGCCCCTATAGAAAGAAGGATGCGTGCGAAGGATCCAAAGGAAGAAAGAAGTGCAAAGTGCGTGGCCGTATGGGGTGCGCTGCAAAGGCTTGAAAGATAAGCGATAAAGGCAGCTGCTCCTAATCCACAAGTCAAGTTTTCAACGCCTATGGTAATGACCAGAACGCTAAGATTATAGCCGACCAAAGCTTGGATAATAAACATCATACTTGATAATAATTGAAGGCTCGCGCACAGAATAAGGCCGGAGAGAATGCCAAAGCGATTCAGGAAAAGTCCTCCCATAAACCCTCCAGCGATCATGGCAGAAATGCCAAAAAGTTTGGCAACATGGGCTATTTCTAGCTTGCTAAATCCAAGTTCGACCAAAAAAGGAGTGTTCATTACGTTAAGCGCTGTGTCTCCTACCTTATAAAAAAAGATGAAGGCCAGAACCACACGCCAGTCATAAGATCGCAACAGCTCTTGGAGGGGTGGGCCGTAGGTGGATTTTAGCCATTCCCAGAAGCGGTTGCGAGAGGTGATGTGCTGCAAAGAAAGATGTGGAGCGGGGCTGAAGACAAGGGTTTTGGGAGAGGGGCTAAAAAGAGTTGTAAGAATGCCAATGCCTATAAAACATGCCATGACAATGTATGCAGTTTGCCACGAAAAAGTAGCTGCCAGGAAAAGGGCTCCGGCGCCTGACATCATCATTCCAAGACGATAACCAAGATAAGTCGAAGAAGCGGCAGATCCTTGTTGGTCTTCATCAATAATTTCAATGCGATAGGCTTCAATTACAATGTCTTGAATAGCAGAGCAGAAAGAAACGCCAAAGGCCCACAAGGCCGTTTCTAAAATGTAGTCCTTGGGGTTGGAGAATCCAAGCCCCAGCAACATAAAAATAAGGATTCCTTGAGAGAGGAGAGCCCAACTTCGTCTTTGACCTAAAGGTTTCGAGAGCAAGGGAAGTTTAAGGCGATCAACCATTGGCCCCCATAAGAATTTAAAGCTATAAGGGATGGTTACGATAACAAAAAGACCAACTGTCTTATTGTTCAGGCCGGATTCTTTCAGCCAAATGGTTAGCGTTGAAAGGGTGAGCAAAAAAGGCAGGCCACTCGAAAATCCAAACAGGAAGATCGTAAGAATTCGCCTATCGCAAAAGGCTAAAAGACTTGTTCGCCACGACTGAATCAATGTCTACCACATCCTTGTGAACAATTAGATAGCTAGAATATAGCATAGAGTTCATGTAAATTAATACTTTAAAACGAACCAAGCGGTTTAATAGACGAGACTTCCTCATGGATTCAAGGAGGATGCAAAACATCTGCATTACATTCTAGAATTGCGTATAGAATGAATGGAATTTCTGGCAGTGGAGCTTTTTCGATGATATCTTTGCTCTAAACCGCTTAAAAAGAATAAAAAGCAAATGGCTTTCCGTGATTAAAAAAAACAGCTTCTATCTGATAAAGCCAATCATCTTGAGTCTGAGTCTTCAAGCCCATGCCGTTCAATATATTACTGAAGACGCTGAAACGACGGAAGCTGATCACATCGAATTTAACCCTTCTATCTATGAAACAAATATAAAAGCTTTTAATTTCCTTGAAGTTCCATCCCTTGAGACTAATGCAGGAATTTTTACAGACTTTCAGGGGCATCTGATCACTTATGGAGCCTTATTTACCCCTCGCGGGGGACCAAGAGCCTATGGTTATGGAGACACTGAGCTTGGTATTAAGTATCGGTTTATTCATGAGACCGAGTTACTACCCCAAATTGCTTTCTACCCTAAAGTAACCCTTGCCACTGGGAGTGGAAGGCGAGGGACAGGCTACGGGGGGCCTACGGAGGCACCGGCTCTTTGGTTTTTAAAGACAATAGGTTCTTGGAAAATTTCAGGAGGGGGAGGATATACTCTCATACAAGCGCCTCGAACGTCCAATTATGCTTTTGGGGGGCTTCTTCTTCAATGGGAAGCCATAAAAGATTTCACATTGGGCAGCGAATTTTATGCACAAGGGAGATCGTTAAATAATTATGGATCAACAGCTATTCTTACGTTTGGGGCCACTTACAATTTCACAAAAACTTTTGCGCTACAATTGAGCGTGGGTAATAATGTAGTTGGAGCAAGGACCCTTGTTGCTAGCGTGGGTCTTGATTGGATATGGGGGTTTGAAAAAGAGAGGGAAAAGAAAAAATCCTCTGAATCACAGTCACCAGGCTCAAAACAAACAGAATCAAAATCTTCAGGGCTCAAATCATCGGACTGAGCGTCCCCCAAAATAAGTGCCCCCTTGCCAAAAGAAAAGTTCGACATTCTTTAAAAAGTATATTAAAAGAAACAAACTTTAATAGGCGAATATTTTACCATGGATAAAGACCTCGTTAATAAAGACCTCTCACCGGTTACTGAAAACCAAAAAAATTGGACTGCTTTTAACTTTTTTAATCTCTGGGTTGGGATGTCGATTCAGATTCCAACCTATATGATGGCGGCTTCCCTTATTCAGGGAGGTATGAATTGGTCTCAGGCCCTTTTTACCATTCTTTTAGGAAACCTTATCGTCCTTATCCCGATGGTTCTTATTGGGCATGCTGGTGTTAAGTATGGCATTCCCTATCCCGTCTTTGCCCGTGCGAGCTTTGGTATTTTGGGGTCAAACATTCCCGCTTTATTAAGAGCATTGGTCGCCTGTGGTTGGTTTGGAATCCAAACGTGGATTGGAGGAACGGCTATTTATACGCTTGTGCTTCTCCTATGGCCGGAAGCCGGCGGTTTTGCAGGTTCTTTTGCGGAAACATTTGGCGTGGGCATAATCCCCTTCCTCTGTTTTCTCGTCTTTTGGTTCATGAATATCTTTTTTGTTTGGAAAGGTGTTGAGTCCATTAAATGGCTAGAGACACTTTGTTCGCCATTTCTGATCGTTGGTGGACTTGCTCTTTTATATTGGGCGTATTCAAGTTCCGATAGTTTTACCATGATTTTTCAAACAGCCTCACAATTTGAAACGCCTTCTGCTTTCTATCAATACTTCTTTCCCGCTCTTACTGGGATCATCGGATTCTGGGCTACCTTGAGTCTAAATATTCCGGACTTTACCAGATACGCCAAAAATCAACGAGCACAAATTCTGGGGCAGACGCTGGGCCTCCCAACGACGATGACCTTTTGTGCTTTTATAGGGATTGCTGTGACCAGTGCGACGCTTCTCATTTATGGAGAAGCGATTTGGGATCCCATTGTTCTGATTCAAAAATCTCATAATCCTTTTATTGTCATATTTTCTCTGATTACCGTTGTGCTGGCCACACTAACCACGAATGTTGCGGCGAACGTTGTCGGGCCTGCCAATGATTTTTCCAATATTGCTCCAAGATTTATTAATTTTAAAAGAGGGGGGCTTATCACAGGAATCATTGGCATCCTTATGATGCCTTGGAAACTTCTTGCAGATCCAACGGGGTACATTTTTACATGGCTGGTGGGATATTCTGCACTGCTCGGACCGCTTGCAGGGATTATCCTCGTTGACTATTTTGTGGTGCGTCGAACGACCTTAAATCTGGATGCCCTCTATCAACGTCATGGAGCCTATAGTTACACCCATGGCTATAATCCCAAAGCGATTGTCGCTCTCATCCTGGGGATCCTTCCCAACGTTCCCGGCTTTCTGGTCCAGATAAAAGTATATAGCCCTGACTCGGTGTTCGGGTTCTTTGTTCCTTTCTATCACTATGCTTGGTTTATCGGGCTTTTTATCTCAGGGGTAAGCTATGGATTTATGATGCTTGCTGAAAAACGTGCGGCTCAGCCTTTAGAAGAAAAGGCTGTTTTCGCGCCAGCTTAAGAAGCTGTATTCAACTCTCTCAGGCACGTTCTTAGATCTGGGGATAATCCATAAAAAGAAGGTAAGGCAAGCGTTACAATGGATTCCTGGACCTTCATTCTGAGAACAATCTTCGCCTTTCCAGGAGTTGCTTTTTCCAGAAGTTTCTGCAATGAAGCAATCTGATCTTCCGTGTAAACAGAAAGTGTGAAAACCCCACCATCTGCAGCTTTTTCTAAGCTTTCAACACCTTGGCACGTTAGGCGCACCACATCATCAGTCAATTGTGCCGAGACGGTTACAAGTAAGGCCGCTCCTGGCTCAAACTGTTCCCTATATTGCGCCAAAAGTTCTGAAAAGACCGTGACTTCAAAAACACCCGTTGGATCAGAGAGTTGGACAAAGGCATATCTCTGGCCACTTTTTGCTGCTCGTTCTTGCTTTGTAATCACAATTCCCGCCAAGCGATAGCTTTGAGACTCCCCTTTTTCTTGAGCATGAGCGTGTATTTCGGAAGCGGAAACGATACCTATTTGCTCGAGTGAGGATCCGTAGGCATCTAAGGGGTGAGCCGTCAAATAAAAACCCATTGCAGCAAACTCAAAGCGGAGTTTTTCAAGTGCCGGCCAGTCCTTAACCTCATTCAGCTTTGGGCGAGTGACCTCTAATCCAAAGAGACTCTGAGGACGCTTATCCTCATTTCCGTAGCGCAAGAGCAGCTCAAGACTTTCCATAAGTTGCCTGCGATTGGGGGAAAGGCTATCAAAGACACCAGCTGATATAAGATTTTCCATTTGTCTTTTATTCATAACACGCCCATCGATGCGCTCGACAAAGTCAAACATATCCTTATAAGCTCCGTTCTTTTGCCTTTCCTCCATAAGGGTATCCATCGCAGCCGCCCCTACATTCTTGATGGCAGCGAGAGCGTAACGAATGGCCCCCTTTTCGACTTTAAATCCAGCGTGAGAATGGTTCACATCCGGCGGTAAGAGTTCAATTCCTAAGCGCTTAACTTCACGTGCAAAGAACGTAAGCTTGTCTGTATTGTTGAGCTCAAGGGTCATGAGGGCTGCCATATACTCAACCGGATGGTGAGTTTTTAGATAGGCTGTTTGATAGGTAATCAAAGCGTAAGCTGCCGCATGGGCTTTTGGAAAGGCATAGCTTGCAAATTTTTCGATCTGATCAAAAAGTGTCTTGGCGTTAGCGGGAGCACCACCTATGCGCTCTATAATACCATCAATAAATCGCTTACGCTGAGCGTCCATTTCGGACTTGATTTTCTTGCCCATCGCACGGCGCAAAAGATCAGCGCCTCCAAGGGTATATCCAGCAAGATCCCGAGCGATCCGAAGTACTTGTTCCTGATAAACAATGACGCCATAGGTTTCATTGAGAATGGGCTCAAGCTCCGGATAAAGATAGGCGACTTTCTCTTCCCCGTGGCGGCAGGCGATAAAGCGGGGAATATCATCCATAGGACCTGGGCGATAAAGGGCATTCAAGGCAGTAATTTCTTCAAATTGCTCGGGTTTGAGCTTGCGAAGAGCATCGGTCATTCCTCCACTTTCCAACTGGAAGAGGCCGATGGTTTCAGCACGTCTTAAAAGTTCAAATGTTTTTGGATCATCAAGGGGAATGCAGGAAATGTCTAGGTCTTTGCCTTGCTCCTTAAGGTATTCAATCGTTTGTTGAATAACTGTCAAGGTTTTAAGGCCGAGGAAGTCAAATTTCACAAGACCGGCTTGTTCCACATATTTCATATTGAATTGAGTCGCGGGCAGTGGAGACCGTGCGTCATAATAAAGGGGGACAAGCTCATTGAGAGGGCGATCACCAATCACAACGCCCGCTGCATGGGTGGACGCGTGACGGTAAAGTCCTTCTAGTTGGAGGGCAATATTGACAAGATGATTAACTTCAGGCTCTTGATCGATCATCTGCCCTAACTGAGGTTCAATTCCAATGGCTTCCTCAAGAGTCACAGGATTGGCAGGATTGTTGGGGATGAGTTTGCAGATCTTGTCGACCTGGCCATAAGGCATTTGCAGGACTCGGCCTACGTCGCGTAAGACAGCACGCGCTTGAAGCTTTCCAAAAGTAATGATATGGGCCACGCGATCCACGCCGTATTTATCTCGCACATAGCGAATCACTTCGTCCCTTCGCTCTTGGCAAAAGTCGATATCGAAGTCAGGCATGCTTACACGTTCTGGGTTTAGAAATCGTTCAAAAAACAGCCCCCACCGCAAAGGATCGAGATCGGTGATGGTCAGCGACCAAGCAACAACCGAGCCTGCACCTGATCCACGTCCGGGACCCACGGGAATCTGTTGAGACTTGGCCCACTTGATAAAGTCGGCAACGATGAGGAAATATCCTGGGAATTTCATCTCCTCGATAACCTTAAGTTCATATTCCAATTGCTTAAAATATTTATCCCGTTGTTCGGCCTTTGTTTTCTCATTCATTTCAGGAGTAAAAACATGGCGCATCAGGCGTTCTTCGAGTCCTAAACGCGCCTGGTTGCGAAGTTCTTCGACTTCATTCTGGCAAGGGAAAGAGGGCAGGATAGGGTTAATTGGCGTAAGCAAAAAACTGCATCTTTGGGCAATGACCCGCGTATTTGCAATGGCTTCAGGAAGGTCTGCAAAAAGAACTTCCATCTCTTGGGGAGACTTAAAGCAATGATCAGGCGTAAGGCGTCTTCGATTTTCCTCATTAACATAGGTTCCTTCAGCAATGCACAGAAGGGCATCGTGGGCTTCATAGAAGGCAGGTTCAGGGAAAAAAGCCTCATTTGTGGCGACAAGGGGCAATTCTTTGGCATAGGCCAATTCTATTAGGCTATCTTCTATTTTTTGTTGTTCGAAAGTCAGAACACCTTGGCGAGAAATTTCAATATACAGGCGATCTTTAAAAAGGCTTTCCAGAGTGTTCAGATATTCTAAGCCATCAAGGCCACGTGCCAAGCGTTTCGCAAGACCCCCTTGAGAACCTGCTGTGAGGGCAATTAGTCCTGTCGTCCATGCACCCAAGCTGTCCAAAGCAATCTGGGGAGTCTCCATTCCTTTGTCGTTAATATAAGTGTGAGAGATGATTTTAAGGAGATTCTGATAGCCTTGTTGGTTTTGCGCTAAAATGATCAACGAATCCGTTTCATTCTTTCGGTCGGAACCCGGCGAAGTAATTTGAACCTGGCACCCCATAATGGGCTGAATGCCTGCTTCTTTTGCGGCGAGTGAAAATTCCATCGCCCCAAACAGATTTCCCGTGTCTGTCATCGCGACAGCGGGCATTTGATACTTTTTGGCAAGCTCTATTAATTTTTTGACAGGGATGGCCCCTTCCAACAAGGAATAGGCTGTATGGACCCTTAAATGCACAAACATAGTCACCTCTCAATTCTTCTTATACACCAGGGAATGAAAGTTTGTAGAGAGATTTAGTGCTTAATCCTAGGGACACGGTAAACACATCTAAAGCATAGAGGCATAAAATGATGAAAAGCAAACAAATTAGCGTCATTCCCTCGCTCGCGAAAGCTGGGAACACGGGAACCCAGGAGTTGTTGTTAACATTAAAAGCTCTTGCCTGGATCCTCGACTCGCCCTTCTGGCTCTCGTGGATGACTCCAGGTGGGAAGCGTTTCTGCCATTTTAGATGCGCTTACCGTGCGTTTCTCACAGACATCTTGCCATAAGCAGAAGAGTGGGGTATACAAGTTGTCAATGGAATTTAATGGATATAAATACAAATATAAAACGACACGTAGTAAGTAATTAATTACTTAAAGGAATGTAAATGCCTGAAAAATTTGCTGTTGATGGTGAGTCTGTACGAGGACTTGCCAAGCTTTTAGAGGAAACCGGACTAACTGAAATAGAATATCAGGTGGGAACCCACCGTATTCGAATTGTGAGAGGCGGCACACAAGCGCCGCTTTCGTACAACATTCCCCTGGCTTCTCCCGTATCACCGCAACCCTCTCCCTCTGCTCCACCGCCTCAAACTGAAGTACCGGCTGTATCTGAGGCACCCATCATACACGGAGAAGCTATTACTTCACCCATGGTGGGAACTGTTTATCTAGCACCCGAGCAAGGGGGAACTCCCTTTATTAAAGTTGGTGATCCCGTGAAGAAGGGGGATACATTGCTGATTGTGGAAGCTATGAAAGTGATGAATCCAATTCGGGCTCCGCGAGATGGAAAAGTTCTCGACATCTGCGTCACTGATACAAAGCCTATTGAGTTTGGTGAACCTCTGGTCATCCTGGAATAACAAAGGACTATCATATGTTTCAAAAGATACTTATTGCCAATCGAGGTGAGATTGCCTTGCGGATTTTAAGAGCTTGTCGTGAGATGGGTATTAAAGTGGTTGCAGTTCATTCTTCAGCCGATAGCGATGCGATGCACGTTCGTTTGGCAGATGAAAGCGTATGCATTGGCCCTGCCCCCTCGCGGGAAAGCTATTTGAACATGCAAGCCATTCTATCTGCTGCTGATGTTTGCGGCGTTGATGCCATTCATCCAGGCGTTGGATTTCTTTCGGAAAATGCAGCCTTTGCTGAAATGGTTGAAGAGCACGGCATGACATTTATTGGCCCCACACCTGAGCATATCCGCCTGATGGGGGATAAAATAACAGCTAAAGTAACGGCGCTTGAATTAGGGATTCCTGTGGTGCCTGGCTCGGATGGTGCTCTTAATCCTGAAGGCGATATAGATATTCTGGCAGATCGTATTGGATATCCTGTTCTTATTAAAGCAGCAGCCGGAGGCGGTGGCAAAGGAATGAAGGTTGCATATACTTCTTCAGGCCTTGATGAAGCCTTGCGTTTTGCACGCACAGAAGCGAAAGCCTGCTTTGGCAATGACGAAGTGTATATGGAAAAGTATTTGGGGCATCCCCGCCATATTGAGATGCAGATCATTGCAGATAGCCATGGAAACGTCGTTCATTTAGGGGAGCGGGACTGTTCATTGCAGAGGCGTCACCAAAAGATTTGGGAAGAAGCCCCTTCTCCTGCGATTTCGCCTGAAAATCGTAAAAAATTGGGGGATGTCGTCGTTAAAGCGATAAAGAAGCTTGGCTATCGGGGTGTAGGGACCATTGAGTTTTTATATGAAGATGGCGAATTTTATTTTATCGAAATGAATACCCGGCTTCAAGTTGAACATCCCATTACAGAAATGATCACGGGCATTGATCTCGTGGCTGAGCAAATTCGCGTGGCTGCAGGCCTTCCATTAAGCTTTCGTCAGGCAGATATTCGCTTTAAAGGGCATGCCATTGAGTGCCGAATTAATGCGGAAGATTCGGAAACTTTCATGCCGTCCCCTGGTCAAATTCAAGACTACCTTACGCCAGGTGGTTACGGTGTGCGTGTCGATAGCCCGATGTATCAGGGATATCAAATCCCTCCCCATTACGATAGTCTTATTGCCAAGCTTATTGTTTATGGAGATACCCGAGAAGAATGCTTGAAACGGGTAAGAAGGGCTCTTCACGAATATGTGATCACAGGCATCAACACTCTTTTACCCCTTCATCGCGAGTTGGCAGAGGCACCTGATGTCGTTAAGGGAGACTATGATATTCATTGGCTGGAAAAGTGGCTAGCGCTTAAAATTATGCAAGAGGCGGCTTAAGCAGGCTTAGGCATTTCATTTCAATGGCCAATCTCAACACAATTTTTCCTCATTCGTCATTGCGAGCCCACAAAGTGGGCGAAGCAATCCAGCGCAAATACTTATTTTAGTCCCTGGATTGCTTCAGAGCAAAAGCTCCTCGCAATGACGCTAATGTATTGCATTTTCTTTATTATATAAATTCTGTTAGGTTCAAATGGCCAATTATAAAATTGGACTTCGATTAGAAAATATGAAACCATGATAAATATATACTGGGCAGTGTCGTGTTCAAACCTCAAAAGTAGACTCCTTGGCTGAATTAAAAATTCAGATTCTATTCATAAAAAATTATGTATAATGAATTCTTAAAGATTCAGTGAAGGATCGCTAACAAGGGTGAAAAAATGAGGTTTTTAAGTCTTTTTATGCTACTCGTCGCAACAGCAGGCTCGCTTTCGGGCTGCTATTCTTTTCAAGGCGCAGGGGAGGATGTCGGTATAACAGGACAAATGGTTGAAGGAAGTTGGGTCCCTGCTTGTGATCTGTTGCCTTTGCCCGCGTGTTGTGAAAGGTCGCCTAATTGCTGTGATTCTTCACCTTGCTGCGGTTGATATAGTATAGCTTTTCCCTCCATCTTTCGTTATCCCGGAATTTAGGATCTCCATGAGATACGGCTGAGCAATTCCTCGCAAGGCCACCTGGTGGGCGAGAGTAGTTTTCCAAAAATTATGCCCCCAAGTATACCTATTCGTTAAATTTGGCAAGCACACCTTCTGAGTCATCAAAACCATTTGCAACGGCTCTTCTAAGCAAAGGTATGCCTAATTCTGGCTTTCCTTTATCAAGGCAATAAATCCAGCCAAGGCGGCCTTGTGCTTCAGTATGGCCTAAAGCGGCAGCTTTGGTAAACCAATGTATAGCTTCGTTTAGATTCTCAGCCGCTTTCTCCTTATCTCCTTCATACCCATTTAAATGGTAATAAAAGCCAATCTCAAATGTAGCATTTACATGACCCTGAGAGGCAGCTCTCTTGTACCAACCAATAGCCTTAACCGTGTCAGGATGGGTAGGATTCTGATACATATTCAAACTTCCATCGCCACTATAATGACGACCTAGCTGATATTGAGCTTCCGCATCGTCTCTATCAGCTGCTGCTTTTAGCAATTGCGCTTGTTGCGCGGAATTAAAGGGAAGATTAGTGTATGCACACTGACTAGCTTGAGCTACTAATCTTAAAAGATAGGGGGGAATTGTCATTCCTTCCTCATGACCATCTAATTCTGCTTTTACGACTTTGGTTAAGTGTAAATTGGCACAATGGTGAGTAATGGGTGGCGTTAAGATACTCTGTTCCGCAAGGTAAAGATGCCAAAAAGCTTGACTTTTTTGAGTGTCGGTAGGGTTTTCATCTATTTCATCCCAAAGTGAAAAAATGGTCGAGTGCATTCGGCCCGCGAGTGCAGGGTTGAAAATATTTATTGAGTGGTTCATGTTAGATGTAAGACGAAAAACAATAAGGCGGCTTTGGCGTATGGGAGAGGTATCCTGTAGGGCCTTCCAATAAAGCGCTTCAGCAGTACCTTTTGCATCACGGGAAATTAATGCTCCTGCTTTTGTTAAGACATAGAAAAGGGCAAATGCTTTTCCACGCGTATTCTTTATTGTATCCCTCTCCAAGTAAGCATCTGGAATGAAGCGCATTAAGAAGGATGGATGTGTCACCTTCTCGTGAATGGATTTATTAACAAATATTAATCCTTTCATGGCTGTTATAGCCTTAAATTTATTCTGAGAGGCCAAAGAAGCAAAAATATGATCTTGAATTTCAGGAGGCATGTCCATGAGAGTTAGGGGTAATTCTTCATTCTCGCCCTCTTTCTCACCTTCTTTACTTGTTCTTGCTCTTTTCAGCGTGGAAGCCGAATCTTCGGAATTAGTTGCTGAGGGCTTGATTTCCAATGGCCGCTTTGTTCCACGGCCTGCATCGGCACAGACGTCCATGGGAACCTTTTCTTCCATTGACCATGCTGGTTGACCTAAAATCACCATCATACTGATCAATGCTATTAAACTTGTTTGCGTTTTCATCACTACCATACCCCTAAAAACAAATATAAATTAATTTTTTATGTAACAGTTAAAAATATAAATTTCAAATATATTGTTATATTTTTCTTAAAATATAGCTTGCAGTTTCTGATGTTCCCTTTCAGGATCTTTATTATAGATTTTCGCGCTATTGTACCAAAAGATCCTTATCAGGAACATTTTCTGTTGGCAGCATTCCAAAATGACCGAGGCGGGTGAGGTGTTTCGATAAATTACTTAATCTCCTTACACTCTTTCACCCACACGTCATAAATGGGGTGATCGAGGGCGGATAGGGCGGGGCTTGAGGCAAACATCCAGCCTGCGAAGAGATTTTCGGGATGACTATTGGGTTTTTCCTCAGAGATTGAAACGAACGCCATGGATTCTTGCCGATCTGCAAGGGGGGCTTTTTCGCAATGACGGACAATAATTTTCAGATTGCCAAACTCAATGGTTTGACCAATTCGCGCATCAATTATGAAAACACGCGCAGTTTGCTTATCAAGCCCTTGAAGCGTCACGCCATTTGTCACAATGTTTTCTTCTGGCGCGAACTCATCTTTTTCTTGAGATGCCATTATTTCTGTTGAAGATGGCGGGGAGGGGTGATCCTCTTTTTTCTTGATGATTTCTTCTCTTTCGCTCTCTATCAGATCTGCTTCAGATCCGGCGAGTTCATTTACAAGTTCATCAATGCTTTGCCCATAAGTCGGAGCAGCACAGAAAACCATTAATAAATAGGAATACGTAATGAGTAATTTACAATTAGTCATTAGAATTTTCATGTCTTTTTTCCCCGTCTTTCTAATAACTAATCTCTAATTACTAACGTCTTTCTTCTCTTGCGAATTAAAGATAAATTTCCCAATAAGAGATTCTAAACTTACAGCTGCTTGTGTATGTACGATTTCGCCTCCAGGAATGATGGTTATATCTTCTCCTCCCGGAACCAGAGCTAAAAACTTTCCTCCCAAGAGACCGTCGCTAACTATTTCAGCAGAGCTGTCTTTGGGAAGTTTTACGTCGTGAGTAAGGTTGATATGAACAACCGCAAGATAAGTAGTTGGGTCAAGGTGGATGTCTTTAATCGTTCCAACCTTCACACCGCTTAGACGCACATCGCTGCCTCTCATGAGTCCATCAATGCGGTCAAACTTCGCAATAACTTCGTATCCTTTCGAGGGTTGCCACTGACTGGTTGAATAGGCAAAAATACCAAAAATGGCGAAGACGACAAGAACAACTGCCCCCATCACAACTTCAAGCAAATTAGTTTTCATCAAATACCTCATGGGGATGCCAGGCTTCATAATCGCCGGTTGCCGGGGTTCGTTTCCCACCCGCATAGAAATGTCCCGGTGGTCGGTAAGCATAAGGTGTTCCTGAAAGATTGGGAAGATGGTCTTTTTCCCATGGCCATCTTTTGATCTGATCAACTGGCGTTGGTTTTTCTATCGTGTGGTGAAGCCACCCATGCCACTCTGCAGGTACTTTTGAAGCTTCTGGAAGGCCTTTATACATAACCCAGCGGCGCTCTTTTAAGCTTTCAGGCCCCTTTTGTCGGTAATATTTATTTCCGAAGGAATCTTCACCCACAAGCTCTCCCTTAAACCAGGTGAGAAGCTTTATCCACAGCATGTTTTCTCCATATCTTGCGCCCACACTATGGCATTTTTAAAAGGATTTGTCCACTCTGAAGAGCTTAATTGTCACTAGCACGTGATATGTCCGAACTAAATAGCACTTCAATTGTCCGATGAGCGACTATCTCCGAGAGGAGGTAGTTATGAAGAAAGCGGAATTAAAAGAAGGAGTGCTAAAGATGAGATTTGAAGAAGTTTATG
>DATKTE010000416.1:0-7621 GCA_035531295.1 Alphaproteobacteria bacterium | reverse complement strand
AGCTTTGGAACCCAAGGTCAGCCCTTCTTCAGAAAATCGTCTTGTTGTGACCAGCAAATGAGCGTGCCAGTTTTTCTCTCCCTCGTGAGGAGAATGAACATCCAGTTGAACCGCAACACCTTTCTGAACAAAGATCTGACCAAACCTTCGGGTGAGTTCAATCCGATTTTCAACAGTCACTTGCTTATCATCGGGAAGGGCAATGACAAATTCCTTAGCCAGTTGGCTATTGATGCGGCGTTCAGACGCTTCTACCTCATTCCACAGCACGGAACTGTTTTTAAACTTCTCATCTGCCCTCATGGGCAGGAGGATCTCGTGGTGAACATTGCCGCCTCTATCCTTAAAAGAGAATAGTTCTCCCGTTCTTTCGCAGCGGAGTACCTCCCTTTGGTTATAGCTCGCCTTACGGCAGGCATTACCTCCCGAGCTTCGCGAAACATATTCACAGCGCGCAAATTGAATGGCCACGTTTCTTCCTTAAGGCGTTAAAAAAGCGATTTGAGCGTCATTGAGTGACTCTGTGAGCAGAAAACAGACCACCTTAATGGGAGGAGGTTTCTTCATTCACAGTCTATGGGGGAAATGGGCTCTGAAGAGCAGGGGTAGAACGTCTATAAAAGACCTTTTATGTGAACCACATCTTACCCCTCTTTGAGCCAAAGCGCAAACTCATTTTAGAGTTTGCATATTGCGTCGTCGAAAAATTCTACGAATTTATCTCCAAACGCTGCCCGCGATTTCTTTACAGTGACTCCCCATACACATTGATTTTTATGGTTTTTTTACCATTTTTTTTGATTTCTGGCCTCAAATTCTATATACTATTTTCAATAAACACAGCTTTTCCGTTGGAGTAGCCCATGACACAAACCAACCTCATCGAAAAACGAAAAAAGCTTGAGCAGCGGAAAAACCGCCTCAAGCAATTGGAAGCTTCCTTAAACGTTCAAGAGAGAAAAAATCGGACCCGCAGACTCATCGAACTGGGAGGGCTCGTTTCAAAAGCCCAGTTGGAAAACTGGAACGCAAATGCTCTTTTAGGGGGGCTTCTCTTTTTAAAAGAAAAAGAATCTGACGCACAACAAATGGACACGTGGATTCATAAAGGTGGCGTTGCTTTTTCTTCTGAAAAATCAATCAAACCATGAAGCTCCTGTCATTGTGAAGTTTAAAGAAAAGCCTTCGGATGATATATGGAATTCTCTTAAATCCTCTGGCCTCAAATGGAACCCCCTTCGCCAGGAATGGGAAGGGCTTAAAAATATTGAAGAACTCACGTCTCTCCTAGCCCTCCAAAAAGCTTCTGTTACGGAAGTCGACCTTTCAACAAAAAAATGAGTTAATAAGAAATTTGCTCTTCAAGTAACTGCGTACCGGTAACAATTATTCACAATCTTGTGTCATTTATGGAGAAAGAAGCGGATCATTTTTTTGCGTCAATCATCTTTTCGTTGACAATATTTAAAATGATTATATAAAGAATTTTTGGTAATAGGTTTAATTTTTGGAGTTTTACATGTTAGTAAAAAATTATATATTAAAGACAATGAATGCTGTTTCAGCTCTAGCGATATCTGCGGTTTTGTTGGAATCTATTTTTACTACCCCAAGTTGGGCCATGGAGGAAGAATACTGGGAAGATAAATCCCATTTTGCACGCCTCCCTGCTGAAGTTGTGACACATATTTTCGAGTTTCTTCCCCTAAAAAGCCATGATCCTGTTCGCCTCGTCTCTAGAACTTGGCAAATGCTAGCCAATGATGAAAAGGGGGCTTTTGGAGACTTTGCCGCCCTTAAAAAAGCTTACACTGATCAAATAGCACAGCTCTTGGAACAAACTCCCGATCTGAATCTTTTTAGTCAAACTCTCAGCAACTTGAGGAAAGCTACTACTCAGCTTTTGGAACGTAGATCTCCGGAAGAGTTAAAAGAATTTGCCGCTTTTCTCGTGAGCGAATTGCAAGCTAAAACATCGAAACATAGCGATTCTTCAGATGAGCCCATAGATAGCGATAAGGACCTAAGAAAAATTTGGGCGCCTCTCGCCTTGTTGCGAGCTTTTGATAAGTCCTGGACTCACCCTATCCAGGAATGGATTGAGGCACGCATTACTCAATTAAATAGTGAGGAGCTTACTCAAGATGCCTTCACTCTCCTTGGGAGTACACTTGTTCTAAGACACAAATTTCAAGCTCCACGCCTTGCTGAAGCAAATGAAGAAGAGAGGCATCCATTTGCAGCGGAACTCTGTGAACGAAATCGGAAATCGATTCAGGCTGTTTTTGATCAAGGTCGGACATGTCGAGTCAAAAGCGATTGGAAATCTGCAGCAAAATACTTCACACATGCCTTGGAAAAAGATCTTAATGTTTCTGCTCGCGATCATGCAATTGCAGCTTATGCATACTTTAAACTCCAGGAATGGGAAAAGGCAGCAGAGTATTATACCCTAGCCTTAGAAAAAGATCCTGATAGCCCTGCTCGGAGGTATGGAGATATAGCTGCTGCGTACTTTAACTTCCAGGAATGGCCCTCAGCAGTAAAATATTATACTGTTGCCATAGAAAAGAACTCTAATCAATCTGCTGATATTTTTCTAAATGCAGGATATGCTGCAGCAAAAGCAAAACAGTTAGAAAAAGCTGCAGTTTATTTCGAAAAATTTATTAAAGACACGGATGCTACGAGTTTTAACAGTAAATTATACTCTGATACTTTAGATCTCATTGAGAGTGTATTGACACACAGCAATTCTGAGATCCCTTTCCGCGAATGGATCAGTTTGGTAAAAAGTAAAAAACTCGAAACCATTCCTATGCTTTAGAAGGAGTTCAGCTGTATCACAAGTACTTTATGAAATTCAGCCCCTCTTCCTGAACCCATGATTTAATGAGGATTGAGGTTAGAGGGGCTTAAATTTCGGGATAATGGTATGGACCCAGCTGTTATCTTATTATAGGGCAAATTCAGACTCGCATCTAGAGTTCCATAAATGTATAACATTTACAGCGAGGCCAACATTAACAAAAATTGCATTTGTGTGATAAACGACGGGAGTAATAAGGCCAACTTTTCCTACTGCATTTCTTATCATTTTCTTCATCATTCTTATGGGTTTCTTTGTTTATAGCGGATACGTTAAATCGAAGAAAAAGCTTGAGCGAGGGGCTCAAATGGTCTCAGCAAAATCGCTCTGAGGCTTCTTCGAAAAACGAATGAAGCCTCAGATCTTCATCTAGATAAACTTCCCTTAGTGAAAGATAAAGAAACGGGTCACATTCTGATGACGGGCACGACGAGCGCCGGAAAAACAAATTGCTTTCATAAGCTCCTTCCTCAAATTCAGAGCCGTCCCTACCGGGTCATTGTTATGGACATGACAGGGGACTTTGTTTCCAAATATTATAGGGAAGGGACAGATCTCATCCTCAATCCCTTTGATCAACGCACTAAGCATTGGTCTCCTTGGGCTATTTTATCTCTTAAGCGTCTTTTAAAGTAAGGTCCTCCATTTTAGTCCCAAATAATTGAGCCGCTTGTCTTAAAGGCTCATCTGCTATATGGGCATACCACGCGATTGTCATAAAAGCATTGGAACAAACAAGCAAAAAAATAGTTTCAAAGTAAGCAGACATGATGTGCCCCCTATTAGAGCTGGATTATCTTATTGTTTCTCATTTAAGCTTCTTTAAACCCAATTATAATAGAATCATGTTTTATAAGCTTTAAAAATCTACTGGGGAAGGAAAAGCATTTGTTAACAATCGAAATCACTGGATCCATGAAACTTTCCCTTTTCTCATCTCATCCTCGATTTTAATGGAACACTTGCTGTTGATGGGAAGCTATGCCTATGAATGCTTGACATTCAAGACAGTTGCTTTGAATATCGAATAAATTATTAATTGTAGGTTAAAAAAATTCTCAAGAAAAAAGACACGCGGATCATGGAAAAATTGCAAATCCATAATTGAACTTGCAAGAATCTAAAGAGGACATGAAGACTAAGGAACAACATGAAGTATACCCTTGGGCATACCTTTTTCCAAAATATTTTCGTAACGGTTTAACAAACCACACCTTCAATGAAGAGAATCTTGATAGATGGTCTGTACTTGGGTTAAGACGTCTTAAACATGATTGAAAAAAGAAAACCCATCAAAAGAAAGACTTTTAAAGTTTTCTCTTTTTCAAAATTTAGCCCTTCTGCTCTTCTCGCTTTCTTCATAGGATGTGGCGTTGGTTTTTCTCTCTATCCTACCTTAAACGAAGGCTGGGTAGCTTCCTCAACGGAAAAAGCTCACATCAATGTCTGCTTTAGCCCTGAAGGTCAATGCACAATCGGCATTGTTTCAGCCATTGAGGATGCAAAGACCTCCATCTTTGTCATGGCTTATTCATTCACTTCTCTTCAAATCGCTCAGGCCTTGGTTGATGCATTTGAAAGAGGCGTTGACGTGAAAGTCCTTATCGACAAATCTCAGATTCGAAATAAATACTCTCATCTTCAGTTCTTTTCTAAAAGTGGAATTCCCGTGTTTATTGATCCAGCTAAAGGCATTGCTCATAACAAAGCGATGATTTTGGATGATCGTTTTGTGCTTACAGGTTCCTTTAATTGGAGCAAGGCAGCCAATTCTAAAAATGCTGAAAACATTCTTCTGATCGATGATCCTTCTTTAGCTCAAATCTATAAAGAGAATTGGAAAAAAAGAGCTATGTTTGTAAAGCGACATTCTCTTCCAGAATTGGGCAGAAAGTAGCTGAATTTAAAAAAATTGTCAGAATGGGTAAAGCCCTTTTTTAGGAAGGCATAAAGACGACGAATTAGATGGATTCGAATTACGCAAGCCCCAGGAAACTAAAGGCTAAGCCCATAAAAAAAACAGTGAAAGGATCACTTATTTCATAACCCTTTCCACTGTTCTTGTACCATCCACATCCCATCTCCTTAATACTCTTCTTCAGCCTTAAAATCAAAAATCTTATAAGTTTGGCTCAACGAAAAGCCAATGAATTCTTTAGGTTTTATAGATGTAGGGATAAAGAGAGTGGGTACCACTCTTAATCGTATAGCTCTTGGTTGAGCCCGTTCTCTTTCTCCCATTCTTCATGAATCTCCATAAGCTCTCTCAGGTCTGATCGAGCAAGCTCCAGCTCGTACCAAGCCTTTCCAAGCAGCTTATGAACGTTTTTGATCTGAAAAATTAAGAGTTGAGAAATTTGCTCAATATGAGCTATCTTTTGCTCAGTCATTGTAACTCCATGTTAGTTGCAGTGATAGTGGGACAAAGACGTTAGTCGCGTTCTTTGTTCCACGCCATCTCACATGAGATAACCACATTAGTTTAAAGTCTTTTTCCTAAAGATCAAGAAAAAATTTTTAGCAAATTTTTAAGGCTTTTAGCTTTGATACGAAGACAGGGAAAGTACTCTCTTATACAGAATCATGTTAATTAGTAAAATCTTAAAAATGATCTCAGGTGACAATTATTGCTAAAAGGGGCTTAGGGCGAGGCTTTTGTTTTGCATGATTTTTTAATAAAAATACTTGCAAATCTTGCTGGAATATATATACTGGAATGAGAGGAGTATGACTATGCGTGCGTTAGCTGAAGTACAAAAACATCTTCATCCAGGTGCAATTTACAGACGATCGGATCTTGAAAAATGGTCGAAAGCAGTTGATCGTCATTTGCAACAACTGCAAGAAAAAGGAACCTTAATCAAACTTTCCGGGGGGCTATATTACTACCCGAAAAAAACGGCTTTTGGTGCAGCCCCCGCAAACGATCAAGCGTTGATAGCGTCTTTCTTAAAAGACACTCGATTCCTTCTGACTACCCCCAACGCTTACAACACCTTAGAAGTGGGAACGACACAACTTTATAATGAAACTGTCGTTTATAATCATAAACGGCATGGCCGTTTTCAACTCGGTGGACGCTTTTTTGATTTCCGGATGAAACCTCATTTCCCTTCCAAGCTGAGTCCTGAATTTCTTCTCGTTGATCTTGTAAACAATATAGATAGACTCGCGGAAGATAAAGATAAGGTCCTCAATAATGTTAAAAAGAAAGCCCTTTCAATGAATGCGAAGGCTCTTTCCAAAGCTGCGCTTAATTTTGGGGGGACGCATACACGAAAGTTTTTTGCTGAGGTATTGGAAAAGGAGAGCTTAAGATATGGCGCTTAATTACCTTCATAATCATCCTGATTTTCCTGAATTGATACGTATTGTCGGCGAAGAAAACTCGATGGATCCCGCGCTTATCGAGAAAGACTATTGGATTATGCATTGTCTTTTCGGACTCCAACAAACGGGTATGATTTTCGAACTCAAGGGCGGGACCTCATTATCCAAAGGGTACGGCATCATTCATCGTTTTTCTGAAGATATCGACCTCCGTATTGAGCCTCCACCTGAAATAAGGGTGCCCATAGGTCACAATCAAGATAAACCCATGCAGTGTCAACGTCGGAAAGAATTCTATGACTGGCTTACAAAAGAAATAAAAATTGAAGGTATCTACGATTGTCAACGGGACACGATTTTCGATGATAAAAAATACCGAAGTGGGGGAATACGGCTACTTTATAAGCCCCTTAACACTCCATTAGAAGGATTGAAAACAGGGATCCTCCTGGAAGTCGGCTTTGATGATGTTACCCCAAATGTACCTAAAGACATGACTTCCTGGGCTTATGAGTATGGAGCAAGCAAAGTATCTGTTTTGGATAACCGACCTAAAGGCGTGCCCTGCTACCATCCAGGGTATACACTTGTCGAGAAACTTCAAACCATATCTACCAAATTTAGAAAACAGCAAAAGACTGCCACATTTTCTGAAAATTTTATGCGCCATTATTATGATGTCTATTGCCTTCTTCAAACACCTGCTGTGCAATCGTTTATAGAAACTGAAGACTATCAGAAGCATAAGAAAAAACGTTTCCGCCAAGAGGATAATCCCGTTATCAGAGAAAATGAAGCCTTTCGCTTAGGTGATCTCACAACAAGACTGGAATATAAAAAGGCTTACAAAAACAGTCGTAATCTCTATTACAAAGGTCAACCAGAATTTGATGAAATCCTGAATTTGATCCAAACTTATATCAACAAGCTTTGAGTAACTCTCTTTAATATATCAACCTTCTTTTGCCGTCAGTTTTTCAACCTTATTCCCGAAGAATTCTGCGGCTTCTATTAAGGCTCTTCCGCCAAATGGGCATGTATCTGAGTCGTTGAGGCCAACGTATGACCGAGCAACTTTCCAACTATACTCAAGTTCAATCCACTTGGAGCAAGATGGGAGGCATTAGTACAACACAAGTCATGAATGCGAATATTTTCAATCTTTGCTGCTTTAAGGGAAGTTTTCCAAAATGTTTTTATTTCTTTCAAGGGTTCGCCTTGGGTGGGCTCCATCGGAAAGTGAGCGCTGTCATGGAACAACTAGCTAAATACTTCAAAATCTATAGATAATACACTTTAATAACATACTATTCTGTAGTAAGATATGGATCTAATAATAGCTTTGAGAACGGGATAGATCATATGGCTTACAGCATAGATTTTCGCAAATGTGTTATAGAAAACATAGAGTCAGGAATGACT
>DATKTE010000415.1:0-3073 GCA_035531295.1 Alphaproteobacteria bacterium | reverse complement strand
CAGTTCCTGGGGCTGCTTGCTGCTTTGGGTTTTCTCCAGAGTCGCTACTATCTGCATAAACCGAAGAAAAGTTCCAACCCCTTGCAGTTTTATCTCTTTTTCGCTGAAAGAAATAAGAGTATTTTTTTGTTTCATAAGCTTCTGAGCTTTTTGTTGGAGTATCCTCAACAAGTTCTGGCTCTTCATGTTCACGACTCTTATGGTAAGCTCCAACTCCTATTACTGCTCCTAAGGTTCCTAAGGCGCTTGCCGTTAGTAGAGTATACCGAGTGGGCCTTTTCGCCATTAAATGATTTCCTACGCCCCAAGTCCCGTAAGAACGCGATAGTGGTGTGCTCCTTCTTAAGCGAACTATGGAACAAGTCTTCCTCTGAGTTATTTCTTCTTCAAAGCAACCAGTATCTCTTGAGAAAATAGATGGTTTTTCGCCTGGCCCTGCATATCCATCGGAAAAAGATGCCATACTCAAAGCTGTCAATGAGACAATTTTATAAGAAAAATATTGTTTCTTCATTTATACTCTCCTGTTAGATTATATATTATTTTTTAACTGCAAATAGGTTGGTAAAATTTAAGTTTCTTTAAAAAAATAGATACTTTTTCAAGATTATTTACCTTACTTAATTGCAGCTATTTCTGTGCATTGAGGCGCTTATAGTCGTAAATTAATTTTTTAAATATCTCCTTGTTATATTTTTTTTATAATTTCTTATGTATAAGAGATTATTTTTTGTTTAAAAGATGTCAAGGGCTTTTCCAGAAAATAATTTTTTCATAATATTAGGCTATTGATTTCTGGTACGTTAAGTCAACAAGAACTGGCTCTCTAGTCCCCTTACTATATAGCAAAGTTCGTGCCCCATTCACAGCTAATAATCCTATTGAACTTGTTAAAATGAGATAAAAAGCTGGAGCTTTTGGATCTCCTGTCCAGGTAACTAAAGCAGTAGCAAGAAGAGGGGTCATACCGCTAAAAAGAGCTTGCCCCAAACTAAATCCGATAGCTGTTCCGCTCACTCTCTCTTCAACGGGAAAAAGTTGTGGCATCAGTCCAGGAGCAGCCCCCATGAAGCCGACTCCCGCCACACTAATAATGATTTGAACAAAGAAAATTGTTTCTAAAGAAAGGTGATATTCAAGCAAAAAGAAAAGGGGGTATACAGAAATCATAACGGCAAGAGCAGAATAGGACATTAATTTAATGGCGCCTAACCGATCTGAAATCAGGCCTGCTATAGGTAGCAAAATCATCCAAAGGACCATCACGCTCGTATTAATCAACAAAGCAAAAGAAGGAGAAAGCATAAGCTTGGATGTTAAAAGAATTTGCATATAGATAGAGGCTATATAAAAGGGGATTTGAACACATGATCCGATCGCGGTGCTGCAAAGGAGATTTAATTTCTTTCGCAGAAAGATTTGTTTCAAAGGAAAATAAGGTTGTATTTTCTGAGCTTGTGCTTGAGAGAACGAGGATGTTTCTTGAAGCTGTCTTCTAAAATAATAAGCCACTGAGCCAAAAACACCTGCCATTAAAAAGGGAATTCTCCACCCCCAATCCGGCATAAAAGAAGCCGTGCAAAGTGCACCCAATCCTGATCCAACAATAGCTCCGAGAAAAGCCGTGGCGCATAAGATACTTCCAGTCAGGCCAACTTTTTGCTTTTTCGTTTGCTCTGCAATAAAAACAGCAGCACTCCCATATTCTCCTCCCACACTAAACCCTTGAACAAGACGGTAGAGGATGAGGAGAAGAGGTGCAAATAGGCCTATTTCAGCATAAGAAGGAATGAGTCCAATTGTGACTGTAGGTAAAGTCACGAGCAAAATTGCAACCAGTAGAGCTTTCTTTCGTCCATATTTATCTCCCACATATCCAAAAAAGGCTCCTCCCAAAGGACGCATGAGAAATCCGGCTGCAAAAGCTCCAAGGCTTGCCATGAGAGAAGTCGTTGGATTAGAAGAAGGAAAAAACAGTGGGGCAAGAAGGGAAGAAAAAAAACCATAAAGGGTAATATCGTAAAACTCTAAAGCTGTACCAGCCATAGCTGCTGATACTGTTTTTATGTTTTTCATACTTTCTCCATCAAAAGGGATTTAAAGCACTTTTAGCTAATTTTTATATAATTTCAATGTTTCTATCTGCCTATTCCCATACAGAGAAGAGATAGCCTTTATGCCAAATTGATGATTCAAAATTCAATGCCATCTTCTACTATAAGAAGTAGTTATTTTTCCATGTTATTAATTTTTTGTGTTTAGCTTAAAAGTATGCGTCCACATTTGAGACGAGGCGCATCCCTTGTGTTTAGGTGCATAGACTTGGAAAGTTATCGCTCTCATTCCAAGCCCCATAAGATGCAAACCTAACCGAAAGCAATAGATTTTGAATTTTGGTTTTACGCATAGCTTATTATTAAAACAATTTAACT
This sequence comes from Alphaproteobacteria bacterium, assembly GCA_035531295.1. GTDB lineage: Bacteria > Pseudomonadota > Alphaproteobacteria > UBA9655 > UBA9655 > UBA9655. Next base: position 641 of record DATKTE010000415.1, on the reverse strand, counting down.
AAAATTTTAATTATAAAATACTTTTTTTAATAAATTTTGTAGATTGACAAGCTATAAAATATAATTATATTTCGTATCCAATAATCTGGGGTTTGAATCAAAGAGTCAGAGTTAGACTTATAAAAATAAAAAAATACACTCTCTCAAGTCTTAGTTTTAATTATATTTATATGTCACAGAGGAGAGGCTAATGTTTAAAAAATTCTTAGGATATCTTCTTATCCTTCAACACCTGAATGTTTACGTACTTCAGGCAGCACCTGAAGGAATTATAATCTCCTTTTCAAGAGACACAGAAGACACTTCCTCTAAAAATGTAAGACTCAAATTAAATAGAATTAATGACAAGGGAACGCTCGAAAACCTTTATGAACGATCTTATAAATTTGAAGATGGCTGTTTTAAGCCCTCTGGAGTTTCTGCATCTAATCAACTTTTACATCTTGACGGGCTCAAAGTTAAAAATGGGGAATCCTTACATATTTCTTCAAAACTTCCGGGTCATGATTTTTCTCTCCATCTTTATGAGAATGGACGTGCCAAACTTCTAAAGGCCAACAGTGAAAAAGGCTCTCTTGATTTAACAACTTTCGGAAACATAGAGCTGCCTCGGGGTAAAGGTGATTTTGTAAAAGCTCGTC
>DATKTE010000414.1:0-8800 GCA_035531295.1 Alphaproteobacteria bacterium | reverse complement strand
GGGTGTGATTCAAGAGTTGCAAGGATATGAGTCCCTTCGGCGTGAGGTTGTTTATGGGAAAAATTCTCGCATTGATATTTTGCTTCAAAATCAAGACGGTCCTTTCACCTATGTCGAAGTGAAAAATGTCCACTTAAGGCGTGGGAAAATTGCAGCTTTTCCAAGCTCTGTCACAGCCCGTGGTGCCAAACACATGCGAGAGCTTTCCGATATGGTGCGCCAAGGCCACCAAGCTTATGTGGTCTACGTCGTTCAAAGAAATGATTGTGAAGGGTTTGAAATCGCAGATGATATTGACCCTACTTATGGGGAAGAGACGTTGAATGCCATCAAAAATGGAGTTATCCCTCTTGTCTATGCTTGCGAAGTTACACCTTCTGCCATTACAATCACCCATCGGATAAACTTTCACTCTTAAGATAATGGCAGAAAACAGAAATATTATCATTCACTCCCCTGACGATTTTGAAGGAATGCGCAAAGCAGGCCGCCTGGCAGCCCGTACCCTGGACTTCATCACACCTTATGTAAAGGAAGGGGTCACGACCCAAGAGCTAAATGACCTTTGCCATGATTTTATCGTGAGTCATAAAGCCATTCCTGCACCTTTAAATTATGGAGGCGATCACAACCGCATCCCCTTTCCTCGATCTATTTGTACGTCCGTGAATCATGTGGTGTGCCATGGAATTCCAGGACCCAAAAGACTTGAATCGGGAGATATCCTCAACATTGATGTGACCGTCATTTTGGACGGATGGCATGGGGATACAAGTCGGATGTTTGCGATTGGTAAAATCCCTCTTAAAGCTCAGAAACTGATTGAAGCGACCTATGAAGGCATGATGCGAGGCATCGAAGTGGTGCGTCCTGGAGCCACCATGGGTGACATTGGTTATGCCATCCAAAGTTATGTGGAAGCTAAAGGTTTTTCCGTCGTTAGGGATTTTTGTGGTCATGGGTTAGGCCGTGTGTTCCATGCGGCTCCTGAAGTCCTTCATTATGGAAAACCCCATACGGGGGTCGAACTTAAGGAAGGCATGTTTTTCACGATCGAGCCCATGGTAAATGCGGGGCGCTATGAGATCAAGATCTTGAGCGATGAATGGACAGCTGTGACCCGCGACAAATCCCTCTCTGCACAGTTTGAACATAGTTTGGGAGTCACTGCGACAGGGTATGATATTTTTACGGTTTGAGAGATCGTCTCGTCTCTGAGGCGCAGTGTCATTTGATGGGTAGATCACAGAATCCCATATCATATGAAGATTCCTGAGGTCAAATTTGTATTCATTCTTTACAAGAGGATGATTTCTCTGATACATAAATAGTTTAAGCTTTCTTAAGCTTTTTCAATCGATTAAATAAGAAATATAATTTTATATTCAGGAGGATATTTTATGATTAAAATCAGTTTAATTATTCCAAGTTTTGCTTTGGCCTTTCTTTTTGCAAATTCCCTTCATGCAATGGAGGAGGATACGGACACCTCTAGAAACCTTCCTCCACTATTAAGTATGGAGCAGGATACGAACACAGCTAAAACTCCTCATCCATTATTAAGTATGTATAAACAAGAAATAGAAGAGAAAGAAAATTTAATAGTGGCAATAGAAATGAAAGTTAAGAAAGAAAAATTTCTATTGGAGTGCAAAAAAGATTGGTATAATAAAGCTAATATAATGCTAAATGGCACCTTGGAAGAGCAATTGGAGCTTCGACGCCGCGAAGGCATCTAAAGGCTGCCTTGGGCTTCACATTTCCGCTCATTATGAGTTCGACAAAGTGTTTTGAATGGGGGGAGGAGAGTCGATTTTGAGCTTAACTTGCATTAAGATTTTCTCAAAATAGGCTTAAAATCCCCTTATTCTTCACCTCATTCAAAAAATAATATGGTTATGATGTTAAATATTCAATATCCTTAGGGTTTTTCTCTTTAATCTTAATATGTTCACCAATCGCTGCTTATGCAAAAAAGGACATATGGGATGTGGCAACAGGGTATGAGATTTTTACGGTTTGAGAGACAGTCTCATCTCTGAAGCGCAGTGTCATTTGATGGGTAGATCACAGAATCCCATATCATATGAAGATTCCTGAGGTCAAATTTGTATTCATTCTTTACAAGAGGATGATTTGACAGCTACCTCTATTTAATTTAAATTTTTTAATGTATTTCATTTTTTTTAAATAACTATTGCAGTGTCAAATGAATTTAAGGAGAATATATCTTGATTAAGACGCATTTTACTATCTTCAGCTTTGCCTTGGCTTTTCTTTTTGCAAATTCTCTTCATGCAATGGAGGAAGGTAAATATTCAAGTCTTGCCGTTAAGCAAATTTCTTTGTCTCCTTTGGACTACAGTACAGAGGCCGTAATAGGGAGTAATGTAGGAATACGTCCCAAAAGAGCAGGAGGGATTCGTCTCGAAATAAAAACCCTTGATGATAAGGCAATCATTCATAATTATGGCCATGGTGGGGCGGGCGTAACATTAGCGCCAGGTTGCGTAGAGAAAGCCGTTTCTCTACTTAACCAGGAAGAACCTGATAAGAAGTCGGTGAGTGTTATAGGAGCTGGGTATATGGGTCTTTTGACAGCACTTCGATTAACAGATGAAGGGTATACCGTAAAGGTTTATGCTGACCAATTTCCTCAATCGGATTACTTCTATCAAGAAGGGAAGCCGTGCATTACATCTTTAGTAGCAGGCGGGCTATGGTATCCAATGGGGGTAGAACATGGAGAAGATGAGACCCTCTTTAAGAGCCTTCAGCAAGACTCATTTAATTACTACAAAAATGTTATAGACACATCAAAACATCCAGGGGTATCCTTTCGTAAGGCTTATTCTTTTTCTGCTCAAGGCGATCCACAATTCCCAGATGAACTTGCCGCACCTATCCCTGTGAAAGTGGAATTTGGGAATCAGCATTATACACCTGCAAGAGAATGGTCAACGATACTCATAGACGGAAATATCTTCCTTAATCATTTGTATAATTCCCTAAAAGAAAAAAACGTAACTTTTGAACAAAAGAAGTTTTCCACTAATGAAGATATCTTAAAGCTAGAAGATACATATATTTTTAATTGCACCGGTTATGGCTCAAAATATCTTTTCGATGATAATGCGTTAAAACCTATTAGAGGCCAGTTGCTCTATTTAAAACCCCAACCTTCTTTTGATTATTTCCTGTTTGGTGGGGATGGATCTTTTTCAGTATTTCCCTCATCTGACAAGATTACAATCTGGGGCACGTATGAAGAAGGTGTTGATACACTTGAGATAGAACCTGCGGAACTTGGTAAAATGCGTGAAAAAGTCGCTTCGTTTTTTAAAGATAAAATCCATTGAAGTTAAGTCATAAACCTCTCGATCATGCGAGTTTCGCATGTACTGAACCTATACAATCAAAAAGAAACGCATTGCATAAAATAACATTATATATTAAACTAGTCAGACTAGTTTACGGAGATATCAATGCAAACATGGCAGTTACAGGAAGCAAAAGCGCATCTTAGTGAAATTATTCGTTTGTGTTCCCAACAGGGACCGCAAATTTTCACAGTTCGGGGAATAGAAGAGGCAATTATTATGTCAAAGCAAGATTATGAACTCCTTATTGGTAAAAAACAAAATCTTTTCGATTTTATGCGTCAGTCCCCCTTAAAAGGTTTAGAAATCTCAATTGAACGTGATCGGTCTAAAATCCGAGATATTGATTTATGAGCTACTTATTAGATACCAATATTCTTTCTGAAACTTTACGTGCTCAACCGAATAGAGGGGTAAAGAAATGGCTCCAAGAGATTCCTTCAGAAGCGCATTATATAAGTGTTGTGACCATTGGAGAAATACGAAGAGGTATTGAAAAGCTTGGAGATAATAGGAGAAAAAGTCACTTTATCGCTTGGTTGGAATACGACTTACCTAAATGGTTTGGATCAAATATATTACCTATAAACTTGGAAATTGCAGAACGTTGGGGGTATATTACATCTACGGTAAATCACTCTTTTATTGCTGTTGATACTCTTCTTGCAGCGACTGCTCTTACTCACAATTTAAAAATGGTAACCAGGAATGTAAAAGATTTTACAATTCCTGGCTTGGAAGTCATTAATCCATTTGAATAATGGTCTTTAAATCCGACCAAAAAAACATATTCCGAAATAGCCATGACTTAGGAGCTGAATCCCAAATGGGCAACTCTCTTTCCCGAGGATGACATGATTTGGTGAATAGGCAAGATAAAGGACCTACATTTTTACGATCCACATTCTTATTGTCAAAGATAAAAGAATGGCTAACAATGTGTTTGAGATGAAAGTAAAAGAAACAACTAATGATGGCCATCGCAAGCGCCTAAGGGATCGCTTTCTCCAGGGCGGAGAAAAATCTGTCCCTGATTACGAGCTTGTTGAGCTGTTGCTCTTTGGGATTATGCCGCGGAGTGATGTCAAACCTTTGGCTAAAAGGCTTCTTCAAGAGTGTGGGAGTCTGGCTGGCCTTTTTCAAGCGGACGTGGAAAAGCTGAGGTCCATTCCTGGCGTTGGTGAAACGACGATTGTCACGTTAAAGGTCATTCACGAAGCTTGCTGTCGTAAGCTTCTAGAAGAAACCAGTTCGCAGCCCGTCCTTCAGTCTTGGCAGGCAGTGATTGATTATTGTCGATCTCGGATGTCCCATTTAACGATCGAGCAATTTCGTCTTTTGTTTCTAGATCGAAAAAACAAGATCATTGCGGATGAAATTCAGCAACAAGGAACGGTTAACTGTACCCCCATATTCCCGCGAGAGGTTGTTAAGCGAACTCTCGAGTTGGGGGCAACAAGCCTGATCATGGTGCACAACCACCCCAGCGGTGATCCAACGCCCTCTCAAGCGGACATTGATATCACCCGAAAAGTTATTAATGCCGCAAAGGAATTAGAAATTCACGTTCTCGATCACCTCATTATTGGGCGGTTTGGTCACACCTCTTTACGGGAAAAAAGATTGATCTGAGCAATTATGATTATCCTCAATCAAAATGGAACTGTGTGTTGAAATTAAAGAACTGGATTGCTTCGGTTCCTGTGGAACCTCGCAAAGCCGCGGCCCCCCGTTCGTCTTTGCGAGGAGCGTGAGCTCCGAAGCAATCCAGAGACGTCCAGACTTTGAATCATGGGGGGATATCCAATTATAATTGGCCATTTGAACAAAACTCTTGGTTTTTCCTCCTTTCTTCTGGCATACTGTGAAATGATATAATAAAGGATGTATTGTGTTTTCAGCATTTGAAAGATTTGTTGCATTTAGATACTTAAGGGCGCGACGGCAGGAAGGGTTTATTTCTGTCACGGCTTGGTTTTCCTTCCTGGGGATCGCCTTAGGGGTTGCAGCTCTTATTATTGTTATGTCCGTTATGAACGGATTCCGTCATGAACTTTTGAATCGCATTATTGGAATGAATGGTCATCTGGCCATTTATAGTAATGCCGGTCCTCTGCCTGACTTTGAAGCGATGACGAACGAGGTCAAAAAACTTCCCGGCATTACGGGGGCCAACCCAATCGTTGAAAATCAAGCCATGGCAACGGCCCATGGAAATGCCACAGGCGTTTTGGTGCACGGGATGCGAGCTTCAGATCTTGATGCTCGGAAGACCATTTCGGATAATCTTGTTATGGGGCACTTGCGTCTTTTCGACAGATCCAATGCAGCCATTATAGGCAAACGCCTTGCGGAAAAGTTGGGTTTAGTTTTAGGGGATAAAATTACCCTTGTCGCCCCAGAAGGCAATGCTACGGCCTTTGGCACAATGCCTCGCACCCGCACTTTTGAGATTGCCGCCGTTTTTGATGCAGGCATGATTCAATACGATACAGGCCTTGTTTTCGTTCCTCTTGAATCGGCTCAAAAGTTTTTCCACTTAGGAGATGGGGTGACGGGCCTTGAGGTCTTTACAGAAAATCCAGAGAATATAGATCAGTACCGTGATGAGCTTCTGGCCTTGCTTCAGGGGAAAAATGTTCGTATTTTTGATTGGCAGCATGCCAATAAGGAATTTTTTAGCACCATTAAGGTTGAACGAAATGTGATGTTTATCATCCTCACCCTCATCATTCTTGTGGCCTCTTTTAACGTCATTTCAACACTCATTATGTTAGTCAAAGACAAAGGCCGCGATATTGCGATTCTGCGCACGATGGGGGCGACTCAAGGGATGATGATGCGTGTTTTCTTTATTGCAGGATCTTCCATTGGGGCTATGGGTGCTCTTGTTGGAACAGTTTTCGGCCTTTTATTTTCGTGGAATATTGATTCTATTCGTAAGCTTATTGAATCTCTGTCAGGAACAGAACTTTTTAGCGCAGAAATTTATTTTCTCTCCAAGCTGCCTGCACGAGTTGATTTGAACGAGGTTGCACTCGTTGTTATCATTGCCATTCTTTTAACTTTTTTGGCTTCCCTTTATCCTTCCTGGCGAGCCTCTCGCTTAGATCCTGTCGAGGCTTTGCGTTATGAATAACCCTGCTCTCTCACTAAAAGCTTTAAAGCGGACTTTCCGTCAGGGCTCAGAATCCCTTCATGTTTTACAAAGCGTTGATCTCGATCTTTATCCGGGAGAAATCGTAGCACTCGTTGGTCCTTCAGGGTCTGGAAAATCAACACTTCTTCAAACGGCTGGACTCCTTGAAAAGGCTGATGGCGGTGAGGTTATTATTGATGGGAAAAAATGTGCTCATCTGAATGATTCAGGTCGCACGCAAATTCGACGGGAAGTCATTGGATTCGTCTACCAATTTCATCACCTCTTGCCTGAGTTTGATGCCGAAGAGAACATTATTTTACCCCAAATGATCTCGGGGAAATCCTATTCAGATGCTCAAAAGCGGGCACAAGACTTATTAAAAACTGTTGGCCTTTTAGAAAGAGCCTCGCACCGTCCTGCACGCCTTTCAGGAGGAGAGCAGCAGCGTGTTGCTATCATCAGAGCCTTAGCTAATCGTCCTAAAATTCTTCTAGCGGATGAGCCTACAGGAAACTTGGATGAGCATACGGCAGAATCAGTCTTTGAAAAGCTCATTCAGCTTGTTCGCAAAGAAAATCTTGCAGCTCTTATTGCAACTCACAATATGGATCTTGCTAAAAGAATGGACCGGATCCTTACCCTTCATGAGGGGCAGCTTCAAGAGACAAGCAAATGAGGCTCTTGGGAGTAGTGGTCAGCTGAAGACTTTAATTTATCTCTTCAAGAGGAGAGACTTCAATGCCGATTTGTTTTAAATAGGTTTCAAAATAGGTATTAAATGTTAAAATACCTCTCAACTTACGCCCAATCGCACTTTTTTTAACACAAAAGTACGTTTTTATATTTGGTCCTACGATTTGTGGTAAAACCCTTATGAGGTTGCCGCTGTAAATTTTGTTAGACTCGATAGGAGAAGAGCAGATACCCAAGTCATTTTTTGCGGCATCATAAATTGCTTTTGTTGAATTTATTGTTAATGCAGGCTTTAGTTTAGGCAATCCGTACCCTTGACCTTTAAGATGCCAATTAATCTCGTCATAATAACTAAAACTATGTTCCCCATATCCAATGACGCTATGGGATAGCAAATCTTCAGGAACCTCTGGAATTCCTCTTTTGTTAAGGTAATCTTGACTTGCAAATAATCCATGATGATAGTTTATACACCAAACTTTTCTAAAATTCTCTGAATCTCCAAAGGGGCGGATGAGAACATCAGAAGCATTTTCTTCGTCTCTCGTAATCTCATCGGAGGCGGTAATGTGTAGACGTAAATTAGGAAACTTAGCATATAACTTTTTTATACCTCCCATAGACCACTGTGGGGCAATAGCAGTTGTTGTAGAAATAAAGATATCGCCTCCTATAGTTGAATCTTCAGCATTCTGTGTGTTAACAAGACTTTCCTCATAAGTTTGATAAATTTTATGAGCGTAGGGAATGAATTCTTCTCCTGCTGCTGTAAAGGATAAACTCTGCTTTTTTCTATTGATGAGTTTTTTCCCCAGGGTTTTTTCCAAATCAGAAATATAGGACCACATGGAAGAACGAGGGATGCCCAGCATTTTGTGGACATTAAAGTCGCAGTTGCTCTCGGCAAGTTTGACAAAGACATAAATCGACTTCATTTTCATAGGGTAATATCCATTTTCACGATATTTAATTTTGATAAATCATGTTGACATATCCATTCTCATATCCTATCCTCACTTCAATAGCAATGGTTCTCATAAAGAGGTAAATAAAGCTGGTAGATTTCAATTGAGGAATTTTAATTAGGATTATTCAAATAAAAGGCCTCATTAATGAATGATCTATAAGGCGTTTTTTTATTGGTTTTGAGAGTTTCATTTAAGGAATTCTCACCCTTGTGGTGGGAATCTCTGCAGAGAAATATGCCTCCCCTTTTCTCTGCAAAGATCACCCTAAATTGGAAGAAGAAAAATGCATTCCTTTTTCCTTAAATAGGGCAACTTTTTGTAAGTCTATGGTACGTTTGTTGGTATTGTTTTTAAAAGCACCTGTGATTTCTCCTAAAGACAATCACAGGTGCATACTTTAAACCTACAGAGCCTACAGAAAGTTTCTATGATATTAATCTATCTCAATATATCTAAAAAGTCTATTAATTGTTCGGTAATTGTCACTAGCACGTGATATGTCCGAACTAAATAGCACTTCAATTGTCCGATGAGCGACTATCTCCGAGAGGAGGTAGTTATGAAGAAAGCGGAATTAAAAGAAGGAGTGCTAAAGATGAGATTTGAAGAAGTTTATG
>DATKTE010000413.1:0-17454 GCA_035531295.1 Alphaproteobacteria bacterium | reverse complement strand
AAAAATAAATTGATCAATAGGAATGTTAGAGTATCATATTCAAGATAATTGAATTAGAGGTAGAGATATGGCTCGCACAAAAAAAAGCAAAATAGCCCACCGATATCCCTTTCAATACAAAGGGAATATCCTGTTGTTTGTCCTTTGTATCATCATTTTTTTTCCCGTGGGGATTATCCTTGCCATTAAGAATGGGATGATTCTAAAGGATAACAAATTCTTGGCTCTGTCTTACAGAGGTAGCTATGGGTGGCTTATCTTCTGGGCTGTAGTATTTTTCCCGATCGCTTTCGTTCTCTTGCTGATTAATGGTATTGATGTTGTGGAAGGGGAATGAGCCTTTTGGCTCATACTTCCTTTAACCATTCCTCTACAATTTTAATTTGATCTTGCGCCATCAGAGATGGTGCATGGCCACAATTTGGGATTGTCACGACCTTTGCTTTTGGTTGAGAATAAAGCATTTTTGTGACGATTTCAGGCAGTAGAAAATCCGAGTCTGCCCCTCTCAATATCATGATTGGACAACGAATGGCTTGCCAATAAGCTTCAAGGTGTAAAGAAGGAGCAGAGTCATCCACTAGATGTTGGCCAATGACAGGGTCATAGTTGAGGCGGAAATCGCCTTTTTCATCTCGTTTAATCCCATATTGGGTAATGTGATCCCATTGTTCAGCTTCATGGATACCAAAAGGAGCAAGAATAGTTTGAAAATAATTTTTAGCCTCTTGAAAACTCAGAAAAGAATTATCATTTCGCGCATAAGTTCCAAGGCGTCTTAGAGCTAAACTGGGGATAATCATGCCAACATCATTGAGAATTAAGCTCTTGATAGGACTGTTCGGTTGGGCCGCTAACATCATCCCAATGATTCCCCCCAGAGACGTTCCAAGCCAGTGAATTTCGTGCGCACTCAGGCGGGCAATAAGGGCGATCATGTCACTCATGTATTGGGTAAGGTTATAAAATAGAGGGCTTCCAAGGTAATCACTTTCCCCCCGTCCCAAGAGATCAGGACAAACGATGCGGTAGTTATGTTCTAAATCCCTAGCAAGGAAATCAAAATCGCGGGAGTTGCGTGTGAGGCCATGCGCACATATTAAAACACGAGGATTGTCTGCGTTTCCCCATTCTACGTAAGCAATTTTACGAAAACCTTCTGGAGTTAGGCTGAAAAAAAAATCATAACGCGGTTCTTTTTTTGTGACATGCAGTGCATACAAGATCGGCCCCTTTACTTTTTATCATTATAAAAGGATTATACACTAGAAATCAAAAATGAAAAATGGAGGTTTCATGTCTTTTTCTCCGAACGTGCCGGGGGCGTCCTTAACCCCACTTGCCCTGGTTAAGCATCTTGAAAATAAACTTCTTCTTAATGGAAAATTGGTAGCTCCAAAAAGTAAAACGGCGTTTCCCGTCCATAATCCTGCCACAATGGAAGTGATTGGACAAGCACCTGAGGCTCATGAGGATGATATCAATGATGCCGTTGAATCAGCCCGTATGGCTCAGAAAGAGTGGCGGCACATGGACGCTGCAAAGCGTGGGCGTTTGGTTTCCCAATGTGGTGATCTTCTAGAAGACTATGCTGATGAGCTTGCACGGCTTTTAACTCTTGAAACGGGTAAAGCGTTGCGAACGGAAAGCCAAGTTGAGACAAAGGTCTTCACAAATACGTTCCGCTTTTATGGTGGACTCGGCCTTGAACTTAAAGGCGAAACGATCCCTTTTAGTGATTCCATGTTAACCTTGACCATCCGAGAACCCTTAGGTGTGATTGGAGCGATTATTGCCTGGAATGTCCCCCTCCTTTTGATGTCTTTAAAGGTTGCTCCTGCCCTGGTTGCGGGAAATACAGTTGTTGTGAAGACTGCTGAGGAAGCACCTTTTGCAGTCCTTAGAGCAGCTGAGATCATGAATAGCATTTTACCTCAAGGAGTGTTGAATGTGATTTCAGGAGATGGACCAACAACAGGAGAGGCCCTTGTGCGCCATCCGCACATTTCTAAAGTGACATTTACAGGATCGGTTGAAACGGGCAAAGCCATTTACAAAAACTCCAGTGAGAAACTTATCCCAGTGACCTTAGAATTGGGGGGAAAAAGCCCAATGATTGTGTGTGAAGACGTTGATCTGGAAAAAGTCGTTGATGGCGCAGTAGCGAGTATGCGTTTTACGCGTCAAGGCCAAAGCTGTACAGCAGCCAGTCGAATTTTTGTGCATCAGTCACTCTTTGATGACTTTTTGGCACGCTTTAAAGAAAAGTTGAACGCTCTAAAGATTGGAGATCCGATGGATCTTGAGACAGACATCGGAGCTGTCATCTCTCCCACTCAACATGAAAAGATTTTAAAGTATGTTGAAATGGGAAAGAAGGCTGAAGGAGCAACTGCTTATGAATGTTCCGAGCTTCCAACAGATCCTAAACTGTCGAAGGGGCTGTTTGCTAAACCCGTCCTTTTTACGGGCCTGCCTAACTCCCATCAGATCTGCCAAGAAGAAATATTTGGCCCTGTGACCGCTCTTATTCCTTGGGATGATTTTGATGATGTGATTAACCAAGCCAATGATTCGCCCTATGGCCTGGCTGCGACTTTATGGACGAATAATTTAAATCGTGCTTTAATAGGTGTTCATCAACTGGAAGCTGGGTTTGTGCAAGTGAACCAAAATGTGGTTGTTCAACCAGGATTATCTTATGGTGGGGTAAAATCTTCAGGAATCGGGAAAGAAGCCTCTCTTGAGGCGATGCTTGAACACTTTACCCATAAAAAAACGATACTCTTTAATATGGAATAGGAGAGAAAACATGTTCTTAAAAAATATATTTCAAATCTATACTCTTTTTGTTTGCTTGATATGTACAGTCGTACTTATTGTAACGACAGGATTTATTATAAATGGAATTACTGATTTAATAATACCAGAGTACAAAAACTATTCTTCGCTATCTCATTATAGATCTAATGAGAGTTACACGAACTACATTGAAGGCAGGTATATGGCTGATAAAGAATTGCAGAGGCTCAAAGATCTCTCTCCTGCTCAAATTGAGGAAAAAAGAGTCATTGCTCGGAAAGAGTTTTTAGAAGAGCGAAAGGGGGCAGCGATTCAGAGCCTCATAAGCTCATTCGAATGGTCACTCGTGGCGCTTTTCTTCTTTTTCGTTCACTGGAGACTTTATAGAAGGTCGAAGGATGTATAAGTGCAGCGATTTGCTAACTTCCCGGTAAAAGCCTGGAACTTTCGTCCCAGGCTATTTGATCGCACAGAGGAAATAAATAGCGGCGATGAGTTTAAGGAATGCAGCGCTAATTCTTTTGGACAGGTCGCCAAACCATCTTCTGATTTAGAGAATTTGAATTTGCTAGGCTGGCAGTCCTTTCTTTAGAGACAGTTTGTTCATTTGACTTCAACTCAGGGCTTTTCTTGAGAGCTGCTGGAGGAGTCCCCTTCTTTTGTGCAGCTGATAGCGTATTTGGTTTTGACCTGCGATGCATTTTCTTGGGAGCAGAACGTGCGAGAGTAGGTTTGTTTTTTGCGAACGAAAGATTTGCTCTAGGACTTATATTTTCCTTAGGGACTCGCCTTGACGCTGTAGAATTAACGATTTGTGAGGCTTGCAACACCTCAAATCCTCCTCCATTAAGGTTATAAGTTGCTGCTAAATTAAAGTTTACATTTATTAAGGTGTTATCAACATTAATTCTATTTTTGTGTATATAATCTGGCCTTGCAATTGTAATATGCGGTGTATAATTACTGGGGAGAGCGTGACGATTAACACCGTAAGATGTTCCTTGGTCAAGATTAAATTTTTCTAATTCTTGATATAGATGGCTATTGATAAGCTTTAATTGGGTGTTCCCGAGTTCCGTGGGAACAATCGCGAGGAAACCGGAATTCAATTCGACCGCGGCTTCAGGGATAAATTGAGTAGAAGAATGATAGAGTTTATTTATATTTTGAAGTCTATTTTTTAAAGCTTTATAGTCTTTTTTATCTACATTTTGTACATGAAATAATGTTACGTGATAGTGACGAGGATCAGGAATAGAATCTTTAATAACCTCCGTATGAAGTTTTTTCTTCATGCCGAGAGGGAGTTTATATTCAATAAGAAGGTCTTTTCCGGCTATAAGAGAAGAGGATAAAGTAAAAAACACAGCAAATGAAAAACATATATATCTTAACAACATAATACCACCATAAAATTAATAATTAAATATTTACTATGATTGTTATTTATGTATAGTTAAGCAAATTACAACAATAAAATAAAAAAATTATTTAATCAGTAAAGTAAATATATAGATCGCGAGGGAGTTCGAGTGTAGCTAGTTGACTTTATGGATGATTTACAAAAGGTCACTCAGGTTCTGTTTTCCACAGGATAAAACGGGGCGGGACGAATAATAAAAGAAGGGGCGCCTACTTTTTCGTCAATAACACATCACGCGCTTGTATCAGGCGATCTAGCTCGGTTGAGTCTTTTGGTTTTATCTTTTTAAAAGCTTCTTCAATTTCCGCTGCGCTTGCATTGAGATCAACTTTAAGAAGAGCTGCAGCCTCGTGTTTCGTCAAGGGATGGGGGAGGGGCAGAGGAGGGGGCTTTACTTTGAGCCACTGATGCACATCTTGCCTTAGCAAGAGAATGAGAAGCACAATAAGGACAGCGACATGCAAAAGACGACCGACTAAAGTCAAATAAATGGCGGCCAAAAGTATGACTCCAACAAATGTCCATTTGAGAGTTTTTACAAGAAGCTTGGTCTCAGCGTACTCTAGCTTTTGTAAAAAAAGGATAAAAAGAGTGACCCCAAAGGCCGCGAGGAAAAGTTCAGCCATGACTATGTTCTTTCACGTATTCTAAGCAGCAAGCCTTTCCACATCAGGAAGTTGAAGCCTATGGATCAGATTGCGCAATTCTTGCTTAGCTGATACATGGGAAAGAGTTATAGGGATTTTACAATCTTCTAAGTCAAGAACAGTAATGCCTTTTAAAAAGAGTTCGCGGAAAATAACCCGCTCACCAAACCCAGGTATATAATGAAACCCAATGCGTTTGGCCAGAGCTTGAATGACATCTTCCATCTGTTCTTTGTTACGCGCATTAATACTGCTAAGCCGATTCCGCAAAACATACCATTCGATTGAGCCTTGGTCACGAATGGCACGCCGTTTTTTTTGCTCCCACACCATTTCAGCATAGGTGCTAGGTCGGAGAATATCTAATGAGTCACTTTTAAGACGCACAAGCATGTCAAGATCAATAAAACTATCATTGAGAGGTGTTATAAGGGTATCTGCTATGGCATGAGCTGCCCGTGAGAGGGAGGAATCACTGCCAGGGGTGTCAATCACAATAAACCGATTCGAGGCAAGTTTAGAAATGGCTTCTTCCAGATTTTGCTGGTCTTCTTTTGTCGCTTCTTCTTTTAATGATTTATTGCTTAGCAATAAAGGGATATGGGTTGAAAGAGGAAGCGGTTTATTCATGGTGTCAGAGGTCGTTTTGCGATTTTCTGTGTAGCGGGTCAGAGTTCCTTGCCGCGCATCCACGTCAATACTCCCTACAGAAAACCCCATACGGAGAAGACTTACAATCACGTGCATACTGACTGTCGATTTACCCGTTCCGCCTTTTTCATTGCCCAGAACAATTATATAAGGTTTTTGCGCCATAGCTCTTGCCTATTTTGGTTATTAAGAATTGATAGGCATGGTACAGGTATTTGGATTTGATGACTAGGGGGTTGTGAGATAGAGGATAGATGTTGAGTTTTCTATAGTGTCATAGCTACGATGACACTATAGGTACCCAGTTATTAGAACTTAACCCAACTTGTGATAGTTTTAACTGCGCTTACAATGCGGTTTTTTTGCTTTGTCATAAAACCAGGTTCTTCGTCACGCTCTGGAAGGGAAAGGGTTTCCTGTGCTGGAGACTTCATGACTCTAATAACCTGTGCCATATTTAATACGTTTGGTGTCCTGTTAGCATCTAAAGCTCGCAAGCCATTACTTGACGATAAACTGTTTTGTAATCCAAGATCTGGTCTCATCTTTGCGGGGAGAGGTTTTCGCTTCCATAGAGGATGACCCGTTTCTTTTTTCATTTCTCTAACTAAAGCAGGCATTCCTACTCTATAAAGATGATCAAGATTCTGGTTTGCAAAAACGGCATGGTTTTTGCTATCTGGTCTATTTATCACATGATACACGGAGCTAATATCTTTTGCAGGAAGAGCTTTTACACACTTAAGAATATGCTCGATTTGTCGTTCTTGCACATTTAAAGGTCCATTATAAGAAGCTCCATTATTAATGCTCGGTTCTGATTCCTGCGCTATTTGGCTGTTCTTATGATTCAATCCATGAGAACTTGTTGTTGGACTTTCAAGTTTATCTTTTCTTGAGCCGACAAATAGGTTATCTGACTTGCTGGACTCTGAAAAACTCTCACCAATCGAAATTTTTTGCTTTGGCTTGATTAGAGTCTCCCGTGGAAAGACAGGAAGAACCTGTGCCTCATGCAACCTTGCTTTTCGGAGACACATTACATGTAACATATCACTAGAGTTTCCAAAGTGCGCTTCTGACAGAGTCGTCAGTGCAATCGTAGAAAGAGCCGATAGGAGAAAAACCTGATTTCTTATTTTCATATCTAACACCACTCATTTAAAATCAAAATATAATTTATAGTAATAGATATTGGTTAAATCAATTCCAAAGTCAACGAAAAAAATTTAAAAAGATAAAAAATATTATTTTAAATTACTCTTGTATTAAAGAAAGAATTTGCTTATGTAGATTTCATAACTGTATTTTCAGTTTTTTGGTGTTAATTTTATGAGGTTATGATGTTAAAAGTATGTTTATTAGTTTTAGGTAGTGTTTCTTTGCTTCCCTTTGCTGTTCAAGCGATGGAAGAAGGTGATGGATGGTCATCCGTACCAGCAAAGAGCATAGCGAAAGAAGGAAAAGGGAAGGAAAAAGAGAAGGAAAAAGAACATATACGCAAGCCACAGCTTGAAAGAACATTTGGCGGATTACATTTTTCTCAGGTGACAGGTGTTGTACGAAAAAAATCTCCTGCCGCAAAAGAAGAAAGCAAGCAAAAGGCAAGCAAGCCATCAGATTTGAATCGGATGTTGGAGCAAGCTCAAGGAGAAAAGGAGCGCTTTGTTTCTCGTATGCAGAACCTTGTTTTTCAATCTTCTGAAATCGAAAGTATTATATACCCCGCTTGCAATATGAAACGTGGGATTCCGGTCGGAGATCTATACGTTACTCCGAAGCAAGGAGATGAGGTCATTCGTATTATAAAGCATGCGACTCATCCAGTGTTTGTTAAGAAATCTCTGAATAAATTAAGGCGTGGAGAAGCACTTGATCCAAAGCATATGGAACATTACACACAAAAGGCCATGATTAAGAGAATACCTGACTCCGTTCATCCTAAGGTATTTGCACATTTTGATGGTGTTGTAATAGGTAACTATGAGGGAACCACAGTTCAGACCAAAAATAAACAGGAAGGCTCGAATGACTATCAAGGAAAAGTGCTTGCCTTTAAACTTGGGATAACAGATGACCAGCTTGGTGACATTGATCTTTCATATCCCAATAAGGACGATAGAGGCAATTCAATCATGCTTCCAGTAAAAATGACTTTAGATGTTATCTATAATGAAAATAAAAAATAGAATTAGAAATTTTTTTCTAATTCTTTAATTGTCCTTTTGGGACTAAAAAAGGCTTGTTTTCGAAAGAGAACAAGCCTTTTAATATTATCCAGAAAACGACCCTATAGCTTCTGCTTTTCGATAAAAATACTTTTCCCAATTTTATCAAAGAAATTTTGATAAAACTTTGGATCTTCGATGGTATTAACCCGATCGGTGCCACCGTGATTGTTCATGACTTTTTCTTGGAAATTAGCGCGGACTTTTGTTTTCCCATTCTGTGTTTTCACATTCGCTGTGGCTTCTAGCACTGCATTTTTTGACCACATGGCATTCTGACCCATAAAGAAAACCTGAAAAGCAGCCTGAGCGTGATCTTCGACATCGACTTCACGGCTTGCGGAAACAAGTCCTACCTGTGGTACAACATTTTTCACCATAAACCCTTGATCCTGGAAAGCTTCAACAACTGCAGTTAAGACTTCTTCTGTCTTTGCGGTATCAAAGGTACGGGTTTGAAATTCCCGCACTTCCAATTGAGTCTTTAAAGGTTGCTTTGTTTGAGATGTACAAGCAGCCAGCAAAAAGACTAGGCCTAAAGAAGTTAGTTTTTTCATGAGAGATTCCTCTAGAACTTGCTTTGATGGTAATTAACGGATTGAACACGCTTGTGGTGATCAAATTTAATCATAACCGTTAAAGTTTTTTGAGACGATTCGTAAGCCCCTGCATTCCGTTGGCCGCCGAAAAGAATTAAGCCTCCGCCACCGGAACTATTGGAATGTGCTGCTTCTGAAGAAATTTTGTCGTATACCCAGCTTTCATGCCCATGTTCATCTTTCGTGACAATATTGGGGGACCCAAGGCAGGCAATAATCTGGTCCTGAGGCATGCCTTGTTTCACTGATGATTGGACCATACCTAAAGTGAAGGTCGAAGGCCCTGCGCCTACATCTTGGCGATGCTCTTGCGCTGACATACAGCCCGTTAATAGGGCGCCTGTTAAAGCGATTGTAACAATGTTCTTGAAGTTCATAGAGATTCTCCTTTTAAAAACAACAATGCTTTGTACCTTTTCCCAATTCCGGTGGCAACAGGAATCCTTTATAAATTATGACTCCTCATCATCCGCTACATCTAGTCTTCCATGGCACTGTTTATAACGTTTCCCTGATCCACACGGACAGGGGGCGTTGCGGGGAGTGTCGGACCAGTCTTCCGGACCAATCAGGACTTTATCTTCATTTTCGCCCGGATTATAGGGATCTTCATGGTAATTAAGAACCAATTCCTGTTCCGATTCAGTTTCGAAGACATCAGAAATAATCTGTTCAGGTGTTGTTTGTCCCATTTGAAGATGGGCAAGGGCGCCCGTAACGTTTTCTCTGAGGCGGGTTAGCATATCTTGAAACATTTCAAAAGCTTCACCCTTATACTCGTTGAGCGGATCCCGTTGAGCATACGCTCTCAAATTTATTCCTTGGCGCAAGTGATCTAGGGAAAGTAAATGATCCTTCCATTGTTGATCAAGAATACGAAGAAGAAGGGATTTTTCAGCAATTCGCACCATCTCTGCTCCGTAAACGGCTTCTTTGCTTTGCATAAGGTCATCAACACTTTTTTGGATGCGGTTTTTAATTTCGGCATCTGCAATGCCTTCTTCATCAGCCCATTCTTTAATAGGTAGATCTAGGCTAAAGATTCTTAAGCATTCCTCGTGCAGAGCCGAGGTTTCCCATTGGTCGGCGTAGGCATTTTCAGGGATAAAACGGGCAACAAGCTCATCGATAACTTCTTCTCTCATTCCTTCAATAAATTCATATACATCGCCAACTTCCATGATTTCACGCCGTTGTTCGTAAATGACCTTTCGTTGATCATTCATGACATCGTCATATTTCAAAAGTTGTTTACGGATATCAAAGTTTCGGGCCTCAACTTTACCCTGAGCTTTCTCAAGCGCTTTGTTGATCCAGGGGTGAATAATGGATTCGCCTTCTTGAAGACCTAATTTCTGTAACCAGCTATCTAAACGCTCAGAACCAAAGATACGCATGAGGTCGTCTTCAAGCGATAGGTAGAATTTAGAAGCTCCAGGATCACCTTGGCGACCTGATCGACCTCGAAGCTGGTTATCGATGCGGCGGCTTTCGTGACGTTCCGTACCAATAACAAAAAGTCCACCCGCTTCTTTGGCAATTTCTGCATTACGAATAACTTCGGCTTCAATTTCCTGTACACGGGTAGCAGCCTTACTCTTATCTTCTATGTCCGATGTTTCTTCTGTGATTCGCATTTCTAGGTTACCACCGAGCTTAATGTCAGTTCCACGGCCCGCCATGTTGGTTGCAATGGTGATTGCTCCTGGTACACCCGCCTCAGCGATAATTCGAGCCTCTTGCTCGTGATATTTCGCATTTAAGACGTTATGAGGAATCTTTGCCTGACTTAAAAGAGATGACAGAAGCTCTGATTTCTCGATGCTAACCGTACCAACGAGAACAGGCTGGTTGCGCCCGCGACATTCCTCAATAAGTTTTTTTATAGCTTCGTATTTTTCTGCGGCGGTTCTATAAACTTCATCATCCATGTCTTTTCGGGTGACAGGTACGTTTGTTGGAACTTCAAGAACCTCAAGCTTATATATGTCTGAAAATTCATTAGCTTCTGTTAAGGCTGTCCCTGTCATGCCAGCAAGCTTTGGGTAAAGTCGGAAATAATTCTGGTAGGTAATCGAGGCTAATGTCTGGTTTTCTTGCTGGATTTCAACCCTTTCTTTTGCTTCCAGGGCTTGGTGAAGTCCTTCTGAGTAGCGCCTGCCTTCCATGACGCGGCCTGTAAACTCATCAATGATCATCACTTTATCGTCTTGGATCAGATAGTCTACATCCTTTGCAAAAAGCTTGTGAGCTTTTAAGGCTTGGTTGACATGATGAACGACTGGAACATTTTGAATATCATAAAGAGAGGAACTCTCAATGAGACCTTCTCGTTTTAAGAGTTGTTCAATATGTTCAATGCCTTTCTCGGTCAGAGTTACGGCCCGTGCTTTCTCATCTTTTTCGTAATCTTCAGGAAGGAGTTCAGGAATAAGTTTATCAACACTAACGTAAAGGTCCGATGAAACTTCGGCGGGACCTGAAATAATGAGAGGCGTCCGGGCTTCATATATGAGAATGCTGTCAACCTCGTCGACGATGGCGTAGTTAAAGGGTCTCTGAACTATTTCTTCGAGACGGAACTTCATGTTATCGCGAAGATAGTCAAACCCAAGTTCATTGTTCGTGGCATAAGTAATATCGCATTTATAAGCAATTTGCCGCTCAAGATCATCGAGGTCATGGACAATACACTCAACGGTGAGGCCTAAGAACTTGTAGATAGCTCCCATCCACTCAGAGTCACGTTTAGCAAGGTAATCGTTCACTGTGACCACATGGACCCCTTTGCCTTCAAGGGCATTCAGATAAACGGGAAGTGAGGAAGTAAGGGTTTTTCCTTCTCCCGTTTTCATTTCTGTAATCATGCCGCGATGAAGGATAATGCCGCCTTTAAGTTGGACATCAAAGTGCCTTTGGCCGAGAGTTCGCTTTGACGCTTCTCTCACAACAGCAAAGGCCTCGACGAGTAAATCATCGACTTTTGCCCCGTCTTTAAGACGAGCGCGGAATTCTTCCGTTTTGTTCCGCAACTCCTCATCGGTAAGCTTCTCCATGTCTCTTTCAAGAGCATTGATTTGTTCAACAGTTCTATCCAGCCCCTTGATATATCGATCATTTGCTGAGCCAAAAATCTTTTTAAAAAGCGTTGTAAACATGGATCCTCATTCAAATTACATTTATTTAGAATAGCATACACCCAAATGCATCATGAATGCCAGTTTTTCCTGAGTGGGCTTTTGCATAATGAAAACAAAAATTTTTTACCTTGGTGGAGGTGATTCTCATGTATTTCTCATGAGAAAAGGAATATAATTACTTCGAAAACTTCCGTGGCCTTTTTGAAGAGGTTGGCTCCATTGGAACTAAACTAATTGAATTCGTGAGCGTATCTACCTCTTTCAAGAGAACCGTTATTGGATCACCAAGGGTATATGTACGCCGCCGACGACGGCCAATTAAGCGATGCTTACGTTCCTCATAAATATAAAAATCGTCTTGCAAGGAACCTAAGGATATTAGACCATCTGCGCCTGAGTGTTCAAGAGTGACAAAAAGCCCAAAAGATGTGACCCCACTGATGCGACCCGGAAAGGTCTCGCCCACTTTATCTTTCAGATAAACGGTTACATAACGCTCAATAGCAGCGCGTTCAGCCGCCGCCGCTCGTCTTTCCGTTGCGGAAACTTGCTCGCCGATGGCGCTGAGATCCGCATCCTTAGGCAGACCATCGTCACCCAATTTTAAAGCAGCAATAAGGCTGCGGTGAACGATAACATCGGCATACCGGCGAATGGGTGAGGTAAAGTGGCTGTACTTTTTCAAACTCAACCCAAAATGACCAATGTTTTCAGGATGATAAAGGGCTTGAGCCTGCGTTCGTAAGGTGAGCTGACTGATGAGCTCTTGATGAGGTGTTCCATGGGCCGCTTTCAAAAGGTGTAAAAAGGAACGCGGCGTCACCGCCTGCGATTTAGGGAAAGAAAATCCTAACCCTTCCACAAGTTCACGGAAGATGAAGATTTTTTCTGGGCTAGGGACATCATGAATGCGATAAATACAGGGAGCTTTGAGCGTTTCTAATTGTTGAGCCGCAGCAACATTCGCAAGGATCATAAATTCTTCAATAAGGCGGTGGCTATCGAGTCGAGGCCTGGGGTGGATGTCCTGAATATGGCCTGTCTCGGCCAAAATGACTTGTTTCTCTGGGATTTCAAGATCAAGGGTTCCTCGAAATTCTCGGGCCTTTTTCAAAAGATCATAAGCACCATAGAGAGGTTTGATGATCGAATTGAGAAGGGGCTCAGTTTGAGCGTCGGCGTTCCCATCGATGGCCTTTTGAACTTGGGAGTAGGTGAGGCGTTCAACCGACTGCATAATGCCCCTGACAAATTGGTGATGTTTAAGCCGTCCTTTTGTATCGAGCCAGAGGTGGACTGCGAAGCAGGCTTTATCCTCTTTTGGTCTTAAGGAACAAAGATCGTTGGAAAGAGCTTCAGGCAGCATAGGAACGACTCTGTCAGGGAAGTAGACCGAATTTCCTCTCAGATAGGCTTCCTTATCAAGGGCACTGCCTGGTTTCACATAGTGGGAAACATCTGCAATGGCAACCATAAGGTGCCAGCCATCTTCCTCTTTCTGAGCCCAAACCGCATCATCAAAGTCCCGCGCGTCTTCTCCATCGATTGTGACAAAGGGGATCGATCTTAAATCTTCACGGCCTTCAAGGGAAAGGGTGCGGACTCGTTCGGCTTCTTGAAGAACCTCTTCTGGAAATTCGTTGGCGATGCCTTCTTGATATATCGAAATAAGGCTGATGGTGCGTGGATCATCTAATGTTCCCAATGTCTTAAGAACTTTGGCTTCTTTAGAGCCGTATTTACCGGTAAGTTCCGCAAGAATGAGGTCGCCTTCTTTTACATCCGATTTTGGATCAATGCGGCATATGTCGTCTTGTCGCTTACGGCTACTGGGCTGAAAGTAAAGTTGTCCCCGGGTCTTTATGATGGCTCCAACTAAAGTTGGGGATTGATCTGTGATTTTTTTTACAAGACGTGCTGTATAATATCCATCTTTATGGGGCTTTAGGCGAACCAAAAGACGATCTCCTGCTTTAACGGAAGCTGCACCCTTGTCTGTTAAGAAGATGGGAGGAGCACTTTCTTGAGTTTCAACAGGGGTCAGCAGAACTTCGCCATCTTCTGAAAGCTCAGGGGAAACGTTGACGAGAAGAACGGGGGGTAAGTGTTGGGGCGAGTGAACTCTTCTTTTACGCCCACGTTCAATGAGTCCTTCTGCTGCCATATTCTTAAGGACATCTTTCAATCGCACGCGATCTTGCCATTTCAAGTTAAAGACTCGAGCCAATTCGCGTTTACCAACTTTTTTTGGAGAAGACTTGATAAAATCAAGAATCTCTTGAGTTGTGGGAAAGTGTTTATCCTTTTTTGCCACGACCAGCTTTTGCTTTCTTGGTAGGAGCTTTCTTAGTAGGTGCTTTTTTAAGGGGCGCACCCCTCCGAGGGGGAGCAGCTTTCTTAGCCTCTATAAGCTCGAGAGCACGTGTCAGATCGATTGTCAGGACATCATCTGTTTTTTTGAGAGAGGCAAAAATATTTTCATATTTTACATATGGACCAAAACGCCCGATGGCAGCTGTGATAGGAGTCTTTGTTTCAGGATGAAGGCCGACCTCCCGAGGAAGTGCCGCCAGAGAAATGGCTTCTTCAAGTGTTATCATTTCTGGGGAAGTTCCCGCTGCCAAAGAAACGCGCTTTGGTTTTTCCTTTTTTGAGGGAGCTTCACCAAATTGTATATAAAACCCGTACGGGCCACGTTTCACTCTAACTTCCAATCCCGATTTAGGGTCCGTCCCTAAAAGCCGGTCAAGGGGTTCTTCTCGAGATTGATCCTCTCCTCCTTCAGGGATAAGAAGGGGTCTTGTATATTTGCACTCTGGATATTCTGAGCAACCAATGAAGGCTCCAAATTTACTTAAGCGGAGACCTAAATGCCCCTTTCCACAACGGGGGCAAATGTGGGGATCTTTCCCATCTTCTAGGGCTGGAAACAAAAATGGGTCTAAGTCCTTTTGCAGTTGTTCAAGAACTTCCTGAATTTTTAGATCTTTCGCCTTGTCTATTGCCTCGTGAAAAGCCACCCAGAACTGTTTTAAAACATCTTTCCAGAAGAGGTCTCCACTTGAAATCTCATCGAGCTCTTCTTCTAAATGAGCCGTAAAATCATATTCCACATAGTTGCGGAAATAATTTAACAAGAAGGCGGTAACAATTCTGCCGCGATCTTCAGGATAGAGAACCTTTTTCTCAAGCCTTACATACTTCCGCTCTTGAAGGACTTGCAGAATACGGGCGTAAGTCGAAGGCCTGCCAATGCCCAATTCTTCCATTTTCTTCACAAGACTGGCTTCTGAGTACCGTGGTGGAGGTTGGGTAAAATGTTGTTCTGGCTGAATTTTTTGTTTATCGACTTTTTCTTTTTCGCGAAGAGGGGGAAGCAGCTTGTTTTCGTCTTCCTCAGTTTGATCTTCATCGAGGCTTTCTCGATAAAGGGTTAAAAACCCATCAAACGCAAGGATCGAACCGGTGGCCCTCAGAATTATATCTTTCCCCTGATTTGTGACATCGACAGACGTTTGATCCACCTCAGCGCTCGCCATTTGGGAAGCCATCATTCGTTTCCAAATGAGTTCATAAAGACGGGAAAGATCATTGTCTAAATATTGGGAAACATCCTGAGGTTTGCGCGATAGTTCAGTCGGGCGAATGGCTTCATGGGCTTCTTGGGCATTCTTGGCCTTTGTCTTATACTGACGAGGACTGTCAGGCAAATACTTATTTCCATAGGCCTTATCGATGACCGTACGACAAGCTGTAATGGCGGATCCTTCAACTTGGGTGCTATCTGTACGCATATAGGTAATTAAACCCGTTGCCTCCCCACCAACTGAGATACCTTCATACAATTTTTGTGCCAGTTGCATCGTCTTTTTTGGACTAAATCCTAATTTTCGAGACGCTTCCTGTTGAAGCGTTGAGGTTGTAAAGGGCGGACGCGGATGGCGTTGAACACGCTTTTTATCAACAGATTCAATGTTGTAACTTCCGCTCTCGATTTTTTGCTCAGCCGCTCGGGCATCCTTTTCATTGCCAAGAGAAAACTTGTCCAGCTTTTTCCCATCCAAATGGGTGAGGCGAGCCTTAAATGTTTTCTTCTCTTCAGTCAGGAACTCTACCTCAATCGTCCAGTATTCCTGGGACTTAAAGGCTTCAATCTCATTTTCTCGATCAACCACCAGACGCAATGCAACCGATTGGACACGCCCAGCCGACCGGCTTCCAGGCAACTTACGCCAGAGAATTGGGGATAATGTAAACCCGACCAGGTAATCAAGGCTCAGGCGGGCTAAGTATGCTTCGACAAGTTGGTTATCTATTTGACGAGGATGGGCAAGCGCATCGGCAACTGTTTCCTTGGTGATGGCGTTGAAGGCAATGCGCTGAGATTTAACATCCTTTAAAAGGCCTTTTTTTGAGAGAATTTCTTGGATGTGCCATGAAATGGCCTCGCCTTCCCGATCAGGGTCAGTTGCAAGATAAAGATGATCAGCCCCTTTTAAGGCTTTGGCAATAGCATCGATATGTTTTTTTGCGCGTTCATCCACCTCCCATATCATTGCAAAATCTTCGTCTGGTTTTACGGAGCCGTCTTTGGAAACCAAATCGCGCACGTGCCCATAGCTTGCAAGGACTGTATAGTCTTTACCTAGGTATTTTTCTATTGTTTTTGCCTTTGACGGAGATTCAACGACAACAACATTCATATGCTTATCCATTCTTCTTTTAGGGATACCTTGCCGCCCGGGAGGCGCTCAAGGCGTCCTGCAATTTCCATCTCGAGGAGGACAACCCACACATCGGATGCCGACAACTGACATTCTCGGATCAATTCGTCAACACTTATCGGAACTATGCTTAAATTTTCGTTAAGAAGGTGACGCACTTTGTTCAGGGAAGGAGAAGGTGGTCCTTCTTCAAACGAAGCAGAGGGGTCCGCAAGCATCTGTGGTGTTAAGGGAGAGATTTCATGTCCAATATCCTCGAGAGTTTCAACGAGGATAGCCCCATTTTTGATCAATTGATTACCCCCTTTTGCCCGGGGATCGAGAGGATGCCCTGGGATGGCAAAGATGTCCCGTCCTTGCTCTAGCGCACATCGGGCAGTGATTAAGGAGCCGGATTTAAGAGCCGCTTCGACAACCAGGATGCATTGAGAGAGGCCTGAAATGATTCGGTTCCGCCTGGGAAAGAGGGTCGCTTGAGGTTTCGTTCCAAAAGGAGATTCTGCAAGTAAGACCCCTTCCTCACCAATTTGGGTGTAAAGAGCTTCATTCTCTGGGGGATAAATTTGGTCAAGTCCACCGGCAAGAACAGCAATTGTCCCATGGGAAAGACTGCCATGATGGGCTGCAGCGTCAATGCCGCGTGCAAGACCAGAAGTGATAACCCAGCCTTGTTTTCCCAATCCATCGGCAAATTGATAAGCCATTTTCTTGCCCATGGCTGACGCGTTTCGAGCACCGACAATTGCAAAAAGAGGCATTTGAAGAAGTTCAAGCCTTCCCTTAACCGTAAGTACGGGTGGGGCTGAATCAATATGGCGGAGGAGGGGAGGATATAATGGATCGTTGAAGGTCAGTATTTCACCGCCACAATCCCTAGTGGCCTCAAGCTCTCTTTCGACATCTGCAAGGCGCGCTATGTTTAAAGGGCGCTCAAGTCCTCCTTGAGAGGCTAAGTTTGGCAAAGCTTTCAGAGCTTCATAAGGCGTTTTGTATCTTTTGAGAAGACGATGAAACGTCAGCGGTCCAACGTTTTCAGACCGGACGAGTTGAAGCCAACTGAGAAGTTCCTCATCCGACTTCAGGGGGGCTTGGAGGGCTATGTTCGCCAATTTTTGGTTCTCTCCCTGTAACTAATCGACCTATATTCTCACGATGGCTCCACACAAGAATAAGTGTCAAAATTAAACATGTGATAACGAGATCTGTTCCGCTTATAAAAGCCGTGTAGAGCGGACTTAAC
>DATKTE010000412.1:0-2050 GCA_035531295.1 Alphaproteobacteria bacterium | reverse complement strand
TTCTTATAAGCAGCAACACGTACCGCATTCTCAACTGTCTCGTTAATATCGAAAACGAATTGCTTTGTCACTTTGAATACCTTCAAATAATCTCTTGTTTTTTCATAGTTTTTAATTTTAGTTTCAAAGTCTTTTGTCTTTTCTTCCAATGACTTGTAATCAAACCAACCTGTTTTCCCGCCTTCTGCTTTGAACTCGTTAAATATTTCAGTCCAGTTATTTCCCTCTTTGTCTCGGATACCCTTCCATATTCCTGACATTGCTTTCGGTACATCTCTTACAACATTGCGCTTTAACTTCTTTATGTTTTGCTCGGACAAATTAATCAATGCCGTTTGAAGATCACGCTCAAAGTTGGAAATAATGAATTCAGGATTGAGCATAGTATTAACCAGACGAAGATAGTTATTGATCTTGTTTAGTGCCTTCCATCCTTTTTCAACGCCCATGTTTTTGAGACCATTCAACAAGGCTTCGTCATAGATTGTAATTACTTTCTGTTTGCCATCTACCCATACTGCTAACTCATTGTCAGCTAAATGTTGTTTCGCTAATCTGAAATACTCTATTTCTCCGTGCTTGTTATAAGTAGGAAGTTTTTTTCGTCCTTCTACCTTCCACAGTGTAGTGTTTTTTCTTTACCTTTGACTCTTGCGTTTCTATGGGACATCACAAAATCGAGAAAACTCTGCCCGACTTTGTTTTTCTCTGCCCTGATAATAGCGTCCTCGTGATCCATAATAGCTTGAATAAAAGGATTATTCTTTGCCAGCGAATGCCGTCCCCTGGCTTTTATAATACCTTTGTACTCAACTGAAAAACCTTTACCTCGCATTCTAAATGTTTGTTGCTGTTCTATCCCTTTAAGTGGTACATAATATTTCCAGCCATGAGTATAGGATTCATATTCTTTTTCGCTTAATAAACCAGCATCAAAAAGAATATCAAGCGTTGGCTTCGTAACTATATCATAATACTGATCGGCAAAGTTTTCTAATCTATCCGACAACCCCTTTGCTTCAAATTCGTTAAGAACTTCCTGTGCTTCTTCATCTGTCATGCCAGAACCAGCATCATTTTCAGGATCACGTCCTCGAATAGTTTCATTGCGTTCTGGCGCATGTTTCGCATACATATACAGGCTTAAGTCTTGCCAATCTAAACCTGCATCGGTTAATCGTTCCAAGAAGCCATCTTTACCATTGGTTATTTGCTTCTGAAATGTTTCTATTTGATCGGAAGCCCTGCCTACATATAGCTCCATTTCCAAACGAAAATCTGTCTCATCGCTGATAGTTTCGCCTTTTTCTCGTGCTTTCTTAACAACCTGTGTAGCTCGATTGTATTTATCCTGCAATTGTCTTTGAATGTATTGATACCATTTCTCAACCGGTATGTCAAACGGTTCTGGCTTAGGCATCTCAACTTTATCAGCTACGATCTCATTCCAGTATTTCTTAGCACGTGCCACTTCGGAAAAATGCCGTTTCTCTTTAGCCAACGTTTGAAGGAATTCTGATTGATCTTCGTATGCGCCTGCATGATATTTTTCACGCATTTCAGCTATTAAATTTAGATCACCAATAACGTTTTGTTCGTCAGCTTGCATAAACTGTGGTTTAACTAATTTCTTTTTAGTCACTGGCATAATCGGCTCACCAGATCGCATCGCATAAGAAACCATTGAGGTAAATTCATCAAGTGTTAAGTCGATATTAAATAAACGCTTAAATGCGATACGAGCTTTCATCCATACTTTTTTCGTCCAGGCAACAAACTTATTGCGGTTGTACTGATCCTGAATTTGTGCGCCTTTTTCTCCTATGGCATATACAATAGCTTCGTCTATTCCATATTTTTTAATATGCGTTTCGTACTTCGTTCCTTGCAGGAGAGAAAGTCCCTCTGCGTAAAGTGCTGGATTATCTTTTTTAATCCAGTTCATTAGCGGATGGGCGTATTCGTGAAAAATAGTCTGCTTGCCAGCCATGCGCGGATTAATCACAATTGCATTATTGGAAGGCGAAAAGAATCCTAACGGCAATTTGCT
>DATKTE010000411.1:0-6783 GCA_035531295.1 Alphaproteobacteria bacterium | reverse complement strand
TGGTTTTCCACAGTCCTTGGTGAGATATGGCATTCCCTTGCAATTTGCTTGGCTGTCAAGCCTTGACTCTTATAGAGAAGACATTCGATTTCTCGCGTGGAAATGGTAAACTCCTTCTGGCCTGTTGTAATAGAATATTTTTTGCTCAATATTTTCTTATTGAATTCAATGACTTTTCCAGGATCTGCCTTGTAAGGATTTAGATTTTTATCATGAAAAGCAATCTCCATGACTTTGCTTTTATCAGTTATATCAATAATATCCTTCGCAGCACTTTTGAAGTGCATGAAAAATTTTTTCAAAATTTCTAAGTTATTTAAATAAAATTCTCCTAACTGTAAATTTTCTACGCCCCCTCCAAATGCGCAACCCTCAATGTAATCTTTTGATATGAAGTAGAAGGTAATTCCATTCCACATATTCACGGACATCCTCATTTTTTCTACATCACGCTCAGAATTCCATAAAAAAAATAAGGTACTTTTTTCTTCTGAAAAAGACTCAGGGTAGAGAAGTTCTCTATATCCATCCACTCGATTATAAAGTTCATGTTTAAAAAAAAGCTCCGTATATCCCTCATGCGTCCCAATTCTAAAAAATTTTTGATCTTTTGTAATTTTTCCATAAGCAAAATTTGAAATATCAAAAATTTTCAACGGTTCACAAATGTCTTGTAATCTCGGAAGAATAGATGCGTTGTATTCTTTGAGCAACCTTCCCTTCCTATCTTCCGCCATTACTTGCCCCCCTTAGAATTCTGTCTCATAATAAATGGCACGCCACTTTGGAGCGATCATCTATTAGGGTTTCTCTATAAAGCAACCCATAAAGCTCATCAAGGGCATCTTTCCAGCAATGCGTGTACTCCGCAGCAAGAATAAAGAGATCATTCTGATCCATCATCGTTTCGAGAATAGGAATCGTTTTATGATCTCCGTAACAGATTCGTTGATCAGTAATAGAGTCATCTTCAATATGAGCCGCCACCCAATTCATCACTTCCGATGATTTAAATAATTTTTCTCCATCGACCTCGATCTTTGCAAATGACACCAGTAAAAACAAAATCATATCTATGCCGACGGATTCAACCACCCACAATTGAACGGCAAATCCTAAAGGATTTTTGCCTAGCTCTTCCATAACTTGTAATAATTTCTGAATCTTAGGTGTTACTGCAATCTCAAAAGAGAAACGCCTTGTCTTGGATGCCGCTATTAAAGGACTTAATATATTCGCTTCCCACCAAGCATAATGGAGTCCATCAGGATCTTTTGTCGTGATCTCATCTGCGAGGCTTGTTTGTAAATCACATGTAACGGGGCCAATAGGCGGATACAATGGGTTAACGCCCTCCGCCAATTTCCCTAAACTAACCAAAAGTGTGTGCATATATTGCTTTGTAATGTCTCGCCAGAGATAGGCCGTTTTTAAAGCCACTTCTAATAATATAGGAGGACTTTGCTTGGCGTGGATAAAAAAAAGGTTTTCATTTACCCTGAGTTTTGCCTCTTCCATCAAGGAGGCCATTTTCAACTCGACGTCTCTCGTCAACACAATGCTTTTGATCACGTCATAAACCGTAACGGTATGAAATGTATCGGAGCTAATCTTAGGGTCTTCGATAATCTTGTTAAGCTGCATAAAAGCCTCCTCAATTCTATTACTTATCTATCCTTAAACTTTAAAAAATGACCATTTATCACCAACAATTGTTTCACACTTGGAGACGCTATGGCGTTTTTGTAAGAATTAAAATCAGTAAAAATACGTATGTAAATTGTAAGTCTTCGACATTTTTTGTTGCAAACATTGACTTAGAGACCTCAGATATTAGCACTTGCTAGTTAATTATTTTTCATCTAAAAATTTAATTTGAAGAATTAATGTTGCGATTTTTATGTAACATTTTATCAACGAAAAAATATTTTTGAAAAAAATACAATTTTTTCTTGACGTCGTCACTTTAAATTGTGTATTTTAATAAAAAGTTAGGATTGACTAACCGTATTGTTTGAACAACGACCTAAAGTTCAAACTACATTGAAAAAAATAGAAGCTGTTGTTTAGTAAATATTGTTGTTTTATAAGAAGCAAAATGTAAGCAGGACCACTCCAGATTTCCCGTAGGGCCTTTTTGAGTGTGATCTAAAACAAACGGAGCGATCAAAATGGTCAAGGGAAATCTTCAAACGCAATCCACTTCTCTTCAGCCTTTTTTTCGTATTTCTGAAACTTTAAAAATTTTTGCTGAAATGTTTATATTGTTTTTTGATCAGTTTATTTCTTTTTTTGGTGGTCCCTTTTCAGCAAAGCTCCACGGGCTTAGGCCCGTGGTACCCCTCGGAGCTTAAATTTAAGAGGGAATGACGAGCCTCACGAGGTTTATAAAAGCAACGTAATGGTGGCAAAGATGTGGAAAAATGATTACAATCAAACTCCCTGTTCCTCATTATTGAGAAACAAACCTTATAGAGACTGGAATACGTCCCTTGACTGGCCCTTAGCGTCTCCCAGAATTAATAAATGCTCCAAGGGGTATTTTGAACATGAACAAATTCTTTTAAACAAATCTTCGTTCACGGAGACAACTCTCCTTAATTGTACAACTGAAGCTGAAGCTGAAGCAGGGATTGCTCAAATCCAAGATCCTCTTTGGCGCCGAGTCTGTTTAGATGTCTTGCGAACCTTGGGACCTGTCGCATTTAAGAATTTATGGAAAACCAATTTAATGAGTGTTTCCCCTCGAGAAAGAAGAGCATGCATTACTTGCCCAACCAAAGATATTGCTAAAACCGTTGAAAATTATCATTTTGTGATTATGGGGGCTCTTAAAAAATTCTACCCTTTTCTTTTTTCTATAGAAACAGAAATTAGCGACACTACTAGAATTGATAAGACCTTACCTAAGGCGAGTGTGAGTCCTTATCGCCATCTCACATGAAAGGACGCAGAAAAGCCGACACTTCCATAACTTTGAAGGTCGGCTTTTCTGTTTTTTAACTTAAGCTGCAGCTTTTTTCTGACCCTTTGGATGAGTTCCAAGGCCAATATCTTTAGCAATACTACTGCGCCGTTTTGCATAATTGGGTGCAACCATAGGGTAACTTGTTGGTAAATTCCAACGTTCTCTATATTGCTCTGGAGTCATGCTGTAAGCTGTTTTTAAGTGACGCTTAAGCATCTTTAACTTACGCCCGTCTTCTAGACAAGTGATGTAATCTGGATGAACGGACTCTTCAATAGGCACCGCTGGCTCTGAACGAGCTGATAGGAGGTATGATTTTCCTGAACTTAAAGCACATAAACTACGATGAATAAGCTGAACAAATGCCGGCAACTCGGAGGACTCCATGGGATTTTTTGAAATGTAAGCAGCAACAATTTCAGTGACACATGAGGTTAACTCTAACGATTCATTTCTTGTGGTCATTTTCAACCTTCCTTTTTTTAGAAACAATTTCTCTATATTGCATATAAGATAACAAAGCAAGAATTTTATTTTTTATTAAATAAATTCACCAATTAATCTTTGTTGCTAAAATCCTTTTTCTTTAACTCCTGCCAATAGGTAGAAAGCAGGGTTGCTGAAGCCTCCTCAAGAGAGATACCTTTCTCATTCACATAATCTTTCAGGCACTGATACCGGCTCATAAATTTCTTAAGCCCCGAACGAATCGCCTCATCAGGTTCGACATGACAATGCCGAGCAAGACAGGAACAAGCAAGGAATAGATCACCAATTTCTTCCTTTAACGCTTGTTGTTGGGAAGGGCCAGGTTTGTTGAGTTCTTCAAGAACCTCTTCAAGTTCTTCCTTTACTTTTCTTGCAGCTGCAAAGGGAGAATCCCAGTCAAATCCTTCTTTTGCTACTTCTTGGAACAAGAAAAAAGCTTGCATCAAAGGCGATGGAGACAAAGACATAGGGGACCCTTTCATTAAAATCAGCAGTGAAATAATATGATAATTGTTAGAAGGCTATCGTCAAGCCCTCGATGGACGAGATCTTCTGACCCTCGTTAAATTTAATGAAATTAATTCATTAAAAAGACTATTTTATAAAAATATCTGATCATTGACATGATTCTCTATAATCCTTTAAATGCTCACTAATGGTAAAAATGTGAGCAAAAAAAACAAGAGACTTATGCGACACTTTGATAAAAAAATACTTTTATTTATTGAACCTTGTTTATCGTCTTATCTTTCTATTCTTAAAGCAAAAGAGAAAAGATATGATACATTTGTTATCTTATCTGATTTATACACCCTGCCCGAGGGAATTATTAATGCATCTTCCCTAATTTTTATAGTAAACACACGCAATGATATTGCTGTATTAGATTTGTTAAAAAAAATATCTCAAAAGTTTTACATTGATAAGGTAATCTCTGGGAGCGAGTATTACATTCCTCTCGCAGGTAAGGTCGAACATCTCTTAAAATCCAGGTCTCTCAGAAGCTGAAACAACAAACAGCGAGTGAAAACCGGAGAAATTATTCCACCTGTGGTAGCTGATTCCAGTCTTGCGTAAAAGAAGCACTTTTGAGCGAAGCCTTGGAACGCCAGGTTTTACCAAAGCCTTCACTCGCAAAAATTAAAGAACCCTTTCCAAATCTATCGTTCAACTTATCAAGAGTTTTAAAAAGTAATTTCCGCTTTGCTAAATTGTCTCTGTCCTCAAAGAGGGAAAAAAGAGCCCTCCCCTCTAGAGAAATGTGCAACGCCATAACTCCCGCCTTTTTATAAAACGCGCCTTCTTTAAAAATCTTCTCGAGTCCTGATGTAGCGGCTTTAATCAACGTAGCGGTATCGTGAGAGGGAACAAGAAGAGGAATGGCACATGAATTCATATAATAAGGCGTATTTTTTTGGAAAGGGCTGGTCCGAATGAAAATGCTTAAGAGGGATGTCGTACTTCCCTGCTGTCTTAACTTTTGAGCGAGAGAGCTTGCATGAAAACTTAAAGACTCCCTTA
Source organism: Alphaproteobacteria bacterium (assembly GCA_035531295.1). Taxonomy (GTDB): domain Bacteria; phylum Pseudomonadota; class Alphaproteobacteria; order UBA9655; family UBA9655; genus UBA9655. The sequence continues at coordinate 1,805 of DATKTE010000411.1, read as the reverse complement.
AAACTTCAAAAGAGGTAATGGGTTTTCCAAAGGACCTGGAAGAAATAAGGCTTTTTTTCGCAGGCGCTGTTTCTTCAAGGCTTAAACAGGGAATTCCTCTAAGCTCAAGGGCTGTCCGCGCCAAAACAATATTGAAGGTCTTTCTGATCCAAGAAGGATCCGCTTGGGCTAAATCCCAAGCTGTGTTTAACCCGAGTTTAGAAAGCTTTTTTGACCATTGGGATCCAATCCCCCACACGTCTTGAAGCAGAAAATTCTTTAAGGCTGCTTCAATATCTTCTTGTTTTATGAGAACACAACAGCCTAGGTGGTGTTTTTTTGCGAGGTGATTGGCAACTTTTGCAAGGGTTTTGGTGGGACCAATGCCAACACCAACGGGAATACCTGTCCAAAGTTTGACTACTTCCCTGATACGACAACCATGAGAAAAAAGCTCCTTTTCGTGGAGAGAACTTAAATCAAGAAAAGCCTCATCAATAGAGTAAATCTCTAAGGAAGGGCTAAATTGTTTGAGGGTTTCCATGACCCGAGATGACATGTCTCCATAAAAAGAAAAGTTAGAGGAAAATACTTTCACATGGTTCTTTTTGACAATATCTTGGATTTTAAAAAGGGGTGCTCCCATTTTAATCCCAAGCGCTTTCGCTTCATTGGACCGTGCAATTGCACATCCATCATTACTCGAGAGAACAATGACAGGCTTTCCTTCAAGGGCAGGTTGGAAGACTTTTTCACATGAAACAAAAAAAGCATTACAATCCACAAGGGCAAAAACAGGACTCATGAGAGAGGATGAATGACATTGGTGACAACGCCCCAAATAGAAAAATCCTCATCTTCCAAAACGGAAAGAGGGGGATACTTATCGTTTTCAGGGCATAAGAAGATTTTATCACCCTCTTGTTTAAACCGTTTAACGGTCATTTCCCCATTCAAAACAGCGATCACAATTTTTCCTGAATGATGGGGAAGAGAACGATCGACAATCAGAATGTCCCCCGGAAAAATACCAACCCCTGTCATGGAATCACCGGTCACACGCACAAAAAAAGTCGCCGCCTTGTGTTTGATAAGATAGGAATTAAGATCAAGCGTGCCTTCGCTAAAGTCATCGGCAGGAGACGGAAATCCTGCTTGAACTCGCGATTCAAAATAGGGAAGAGGTACGGACGAGAGCGTGCGGCTTGGCACGATCTCGCCCATTCCTAATTTCCCTTTTTTCTTAAGGTCTAAGAGCTGATCGACAAGAGGGGCAGGTAGTCGGATCGCCTTCGTCGGGACAAGGTTGGGCTTTCGTCCAGCCCCAGGCTTTCTTTTACGTGAGCTATTCTGTGTCATGTGAACCATTTTTCCAAAACAAAATTAAAACATCGTTAATTTCTGTACAAAAATAACGGCAAAAAGGAAAGAGGTTAAATGCGCTATGGAGGGATCTGTTTGAGTTTACGGGGAAATATTTTGGGAGCCCAACCCAACCCTTTGGGTAGAGAAGGGCAATGAACTTATCTACCCATAGGCTGATGGGGTACTCGTAATGGCTTTCTTACCAAAAAAAGATACATACAATTTTACTAAACTGTATTGCTTTGAATGAATCGCTTTGGTAAACTATGCGCAGCGCATAGGTAGTAGATTCAGGTGAGATGAATTACCTCTCCCCTTGTGGGCTTTGTTGAATAATTCCGTGTTGGGTTGAGAGAGAGTTTAAAGAGGGATGTTACTGTTAAACCGGAACGGTCTTTGGCATTCCTAGGAGCGTTATTTTATTAATAATACTGCACCAAACTCTAATTTCAATGGCTTGA